>JBOGVI010000048.1:0-1540 GCA_050692695.1 Actinomycetota bacterium | reverse complement strand
GCCTCGGGCGGCGAACCCCGCCGCGGCCAGCGCCGTCCGCGCAGCCTCCGCCGTATCGGGCAGGTCGAGAACCGTTCCCCGCAACGCTGGATACTCGCTCAGCAATGCGATCAAGAGCGATCCGTTCCCGCCTCCCACATCGACGACCTCGCCCACCGATCCCCAGTCGTAGGCCGAGACGATGGCGGGCGCCCAGGCTGCGACATCGGAGCCCATCTGAGCGGCATAGGACGCGGAGCGTGTGGGGTTGGCCGACACATCGTCCCAGAACGACCGGCCGTATTGCGCGGGAAAGGCGGGCTCGCCCGTGCACACCGTGTGCAACAGCTGGACGAAGGACAGGTCAGCGCGGCCGACCGCACCCTCGATGTCCAGCCGGACGCGCGTGCCGGCGGGGTGATCATCGCGCAACTCCTCGCCTCGAGCGGTCAGCGCATACCGGCCGTCGTCGTCACGGCTGAGCACTCCCTCGCTGGCGAGATGCCGCAGAACGCGATCGAGTGCATCCGCCTCGGAGTGGGTGACCTCGGCGAGCTCAGTCGCGGTCCGTCGTGCAAGGGTGATGTGATCGGCGATCCGTAGAGTCGCCGCGACCCGAATGGCCATCGGCGTCACCAGATCGGCCATGGCCCATAACCCGGCGTCCGATTCGGCTTTGTCCACAACCAACACTCCCTTCAGCGCAAGGAGGAACCAGCTTCACCGTTTCGGACCCACAGGGAAGACCAGTCGGGCTTACCCGGCTTGTCGATCGATGTGAGGCACTGCCAAGGTTAGCCGCTTCACGAATCCAGCCGGGATCCTCGAGGCGGCCTCGATGGCCTCGTCCAGGTTCCGGCACTGGATCAGGTAGAGCCACCGAGCTGGCACTCTCGGTCGGAAGAGTCTCGAACACCAGCACCTTGGCGGTCTTTATCGCAGGCGGGCGTCGGGAGGCTCAAAACCGGAGGGGGCGAGATGTTCACATTCAGGTGCAGTGTGTTCTTCGGGTCCCACCGAGCCTTCAGCGCCACGAGTCGTTCGAGCTTGGTCGACCCGTAGACCTCGCGGACGCGTTCGTTCGCGTCGGTGCTGAGATCGTTCACATAGACGCCGCCGGCCGCGAACGGCGCAAGCGCCTCCCAGTTCTCGCGCGTGAGGGAAATGTTGCGCTCGTCCTCGGCCGGGTCGTCCCAGGTAGCGGCGGGGAGCATGTCGAAGGCCGCACCGCGGTTGGTGTACGCCGTGTCGTCCTCGCCGAACCGCGAGATCGCCCCTCCGAGGGAGAAGAGCTCGATCCCGCAGCCGCCGACGGTCATCAGGCCCCGCTCGAGGAACGCTTCGAGGAAGGCGTCGGAAAGCTCCCACATGAGCGAGCCCTTCCAGTAGTGGCGTCGTCCCGGGCCCGATGCCACACCCGTCGCCGACTGAAGGTCCGGGTAGCTCATCACCTCGACCTGCTCGGCGATCGGTCGCGCGACGAGGCGGAGCGGAGCGCCGAGTCGCTTCCCCTGGCCGAGGTCGGAGCCGGCGTACGCGTACCAGACGTACAGCTCCCGGC
>JBOGVI010000047.1:0-2455 GCA_050692695.1 Actinomycetota bacterium | reverse complement strand
AGCAGCGGCAGGTTCGGCTGTTCATCCGGCGCGACCTGTACGGGCGAAGCGTCTCCTTGCTCGTCGCCCTTCCCCGCGACCGGTTCAACACCGATCTCCGGCTGGCGCTCCAGGACCTGTTCATGCGTCGCTTCAAGGGGTCGAGCGTGGACTATCACCTGTCGCTCGGCGAGAGCCAGCTCGCGTCGATCCACTTCACCGTCCACGTGGGCTTCGGCCAGGTCCCCGATGTCTCCTTCGCCGAGCTCGAGAAGGAGGTCGTGGACCTCGCCCGGACCTGGGACGACCGGCTGCTCGCCCGGCTCGAGGAACTGCACGGAGCGGAGCGGGCTCGCGAGCTGTTCGACCGATGGGTGGGGCGGTTCCCCGACACCTACAAGACCTCCACCGACGTCGAGCTCGCGGTCTTCGACATCGAGCGTTTCGAGGAGCTTCGGGCGGGGGACGAGGCCATCGTGGTGGGGGTGGCCAACGTGACCCACGAAGCCGAGGCCCTCACCCGGATCCGCCTGTACAAGGTGGGCGGCAAGATCCAGCTCTCCGATTTCGTCCCGAGGTTGGAGGCGCTCGGTCTCAGGGTGGTGGAGGAGGTGCCCTACCACCTCGTGGGCGACGTGGACGAGCGGTTCCTCCACGACTTCGGCGTCCTGGGAGCCGACGGGAGGCCGCTCGACGTCGCGGAGTGTGGGGTCCGGATTGCCCAATGCATCTCCGCGGTGTGGCGCGGCGACGCCGAATCGGACTCGCTGAACCGGCTGGTCGTGAACGGCGGGCTCGACTGGCGGCAGGTGGACATCGTGAGGGCGTACCGCAAGTACCACCACCGCGTGAACGCGGGCTTCACGGCGGAGTACAAGAACGACGCGTTCGCCGCGCACCCGCGCATCGCGGCCAAGCTGATCCGCCTGTTCGAGCTTCGGTTCGACCCATCGCGGGCTCAGGATCCCCAGTCGGCGGACTCGCTCCGAGGGGAGATCCTGGCCGACCTTGACGCGGTGAGGTCACTGGAGCAGGACCGGATCCTCCGCAACCACCTCGGTCTGATCGACGCCACCGTGCGGACCAACGCCTTCAAGCCGAGGAGCGAGTCGATCGCGTTCAAGTTCCGCTCGGCCAAGGTTCCGGAGATGCCGAAGCCCACGCCGCTCCTCGAGATCTGGGTGTATTCGCCGGAGATGGAGGCCGTGCATCTGCGAGGCGGCAAGGTGGCTCGGGGCGGCATCCGGTGGTCCGACCGGCGGCAGGACTTCCGGACGGAGGTCCTGGGGTTGATGAAGGCCCAGATGGTGAAGAACGCCGTCATCGTGCCAACCGGCTCCAAGGGCGGGTTCGTCCTCAAGCATCAGGGCCAGGAGTCGCAGGCCGTCCGGGAGGAGGTCCGCCGGCGGTACGTCACGTTCATGCGCGGCCTGCTCGATCTCACCGACAACCTGGCCGACGGGAAGGTCGTGCACCCGCCGGACGTCGTGGTCCACGACGAGGACGACCCCTACCTGGTGGTGGCGGCAGACAAGGGCACCGCGGCCCTGTCAGACACGGCGAACGAGGTGGCCGCCGAGTACGGCTTCTGGCTCGGCGATGCGTTCGCATCGGGGGGCTCGGCCGGCTACGACCACAAGAAGCTGGGGATCACGGCGCGAGGCGCGTGGGAGTCGGTGAAGCGGCATTTCCGGGAGATGGGCACCAACCCCGAGGCCGAGCCCATCACGGTGGTGGGCATCGGCGACATGTCGGGCGACGTGTTCGGCAACGGGATGCTGCTCTCGGACCAACTCTGCCTGGTGGCCGCGTTCGACCACCGGCACATCTTCGTGGACCCCAACTCGAACCCCGCCGCGGGGCTCGCCGAACGCAGGCGGCTGTTCGAGTTCCCTGGATCCTCGTGGGACTCCTACGACCGGACCCTGATCTCGGCGGGTGGCGGCGTCTGGCCCAGGACCGAGAAGCGCATCGAGCTCTCGCCCGAGGCCCGTGGCGCCCTCGGCGTTGAAGGGGAGGTCCTCTCGCCGGACGAGGTCATCAAGGCCATCCTCAAGGCGCCCGTGGACCTGCTGTGGAACGGAGGGATCGGCACGTATGTGAAGGCCTCGTCCGAGTCCCACGCCGACGTGGGCGACCGGGTGAACGACAACGTCCGGGTGGATGGGGGGGATCTCCGGAGCCGCGTGGTGGCCGAGGGCGGCAACCTGGGGTTCACCCAGAGGGGCCGGATCGAGTACGCCGAAGGCGGCGGACGGATCAACACCGACTTCATCGACAACTCCGGTGGCGTTGACTGCTCCGACCACGAGGTGAACCTGAAAATCCTCCTGGGCCTGGCCATGCAGCGAGACGAGCTCCCCCTTGAGCAGCGGAACGAGCTGCTGCACCAGGTGGAGCAGGACGTCGTCCGCCACGTGCTGTACGACAACTTCCTGCAGGCCCAGATCCTGTCGCAGGAGGCGCAGCTGTCGGC
>JBOGVI010000046.1:0-2279 GCA_050692695.1 Actinomycetota bacterium | reverse complement strand
CGGGACCGGAGGGCCGGGCCCCCCGCCTGGTCTCGGCGCTCAAGTCGGTGACCCGCGGGTTCCTGTACGAGCCGTTGCCCGGATACGGCGTCGCTCGGGTGTGCCGAGCGTGCGGGGAGCCGGCCGCCTGTGCTGCGTGCGGGGGGGTGATTCGGGCCGAAGGGGGGGTGGTCCGGTGTGCCGTGTGCGGGGCAGGCGGGCGGTGCGCCCGCTGCGGCTCCGCCGACTTGGGGATCGTCCGCGGGGGCGCGGAACGCGTGGAGGAGTGGGCCCGGAGGGTGGTCACGGTGCCGGTCCGGCGGATCGGCCCGGGACAGCCGCCGCTTCCTCCGGGCGAACGCGAGGTGACGGTGGGCGGGGTGGAGGCCGTGAAGGACGTCGGCCCGGTGGGCCTGGACCTAGTGGCCATCCTGGACGCCGACATCGCGGCCCGGCGCCCCGGCCTCGCCGCGAAGGAACGGGCCCTGGCCACCTGGATGGAGGCGGCGGCCTGGGCCAGCCCGAGTGGTCGCGTCATCGTCCAGACCCGCCACCCCAACGCTCCGGCGGTCCAGGCCCTGGTCTCGGGCAACCCGGAGCGCTTCTACCGGACGGAGCTGGCCCACCGGGAGGAGGCCGGCTTTCCCCCGGGGTGGCCGGTGTTCCGGGTGGCCGGAACGGCGGACGTCGTGGCCGAACTGGAGGAGCGGCGACCGCGAACCCTGCTGGCCTCGGCGGCGGGAGACCAGACGGTATGCTTGGTCGTGCTCGACCGCGGTGGCATCCCGGCGTTCGGCGACGCCATGCGGGCCCTGGCGGAGCGGGGCGTAGTCGCCAGGGTCGAGGCCGAGCCCCACCTGTGAGGAGCCGAGACCAAGGATGGCCATCCTTCCCATCCGCACGCTGGGCGACCCGGTGCTTCGGGAGAAAGCCCGCTCCGTGGAAAGGTTCGACCGCTCCCTCCGACGCTTGATCGACGACATGTTCGAGACGATGTACGACGCTCCCGGCGTGGGCCTCGCCGCGCCGCAGGTCGGCATCTCCCTTCGGTTCTTCGTGTACGACGACGGCGAGGGCAACAAGGGCTTCGTGGCCGACCCGGAGCTTTCCGACCTCGAGGAGGAGGAGGAGGTCCGGGACGAGGGTTGTCTGTCGATCCCGGGGCCCTTCTACCCGACGACCCGCAAGCTCCGGGCCACCGTGACGGGGCGGGACCCGGAAGGGAACGTCCTCGAGCTGAAGGGTGAGGGGCTGCTGGCCCGGATCTTCCAGCACGAGACCGACCACACGAACGGCATCCTGTACATCGACGGGCTTCCCGACGAGGGTCGGCGCGAGGTGATGCGGATGCTCCGAGAGCACGAGCTGAAGCGGGCGCAGGAGAGATCCACGACCCTGTAGACCCGCACAACGTATCCTCCGCTCGTGGCCGGGTCCCACTCGCTTCGCGTCGCCTTCCTGGGGAACGACGAGTGGTCGGTCCCGTCCCTGGAAGCGCTGGCGGGATCGGCCCACGACGTAACGGTAGTGGTGACCCGGGTCCCTCGCCCCGCCCGGCGAAGCGGCGCGCTCCGGCCGACCCCGGTGGCGGCGGCCGCCGACCGGCTCGGCGTGCCCTTCGCCGAGGTGGAGACGGTGCGATCCGGCCCGGGGTTCGAGCGGCTCGAGGCCTCGGCACCCGACGTGCTCGTTGTGGTGGCCTATGGGGAGCTGTTGCCCCCGGCCGTCCTGGGCCTTCCGAAGACCGCGCCGGTGAACCTTCACTTCTCGCTCCTCCCCAGGCTGCGAGGAGCGAGCCCGGTGCAGACCGCGCTGCTCCTCGGCCTCGACACCACCGGGGTGACCACGATCTGGATGGACGAGGGCCTGGACACCGGTCCCATCCTGCACCGGCGGGAGGAGCCCATCCGCCCCGACGACGACGCGGGCTCGCTCGGTTCCCGCCTGGCCCGGATCGGTGCAGAGGTGCTGGTGGAAACGGTGGACGACCTGGAGCGGGGAACGGTCTCGCCGGTCCCCCAGGACCGTTCCCAGGCTACGTTCGCGCCGAAGATCGGCTCGGAGGACCGCCGATTGGACTGGTCGAAGCCGGCCCCCGAGCTGGTGAACCTGGTGCGGGCCCTCTCGCCGGACCCCGCCGCCGTGACGACGTTCCGAGGCGAGCCGCTCAAGGTGCTCCGGGCCGGGGCGGTGGGCGGTGGGGGGGAGCCGGGGGTCGTCGTGAGCGTGGCGAAGGACGGGTTCGTGGTGGGGACGGGGGAGGGTGGGTTCCGCCCGCTCGAAGTCGCGCCGTCCGGCCG
>JBOGVI010000045.1:0-6274 GCA_050692695.1 Actinomycetota bacterium | reverse complement strand
CCTTGTTGCGACGCAGCCTCCTTCCGCCCGAACGCTTGACGAACGGGTATCATTGAATGACCGTTCAAACAGCGGGAGGCTGGCACTCATGTCGCTCCGAGAGACGATCGAGCTGGACCTCGAACACATCGATCAACTGATCGGGGAGGAAGAGGCCAAGCTCGAGCCTCGGCACCGCGCGTCCATCGAGTACAGGCGGGTCGTCGGGAAGTCTGTGGCCGGCGGTGTGGCTTCGAGCTGGCAGGACTCGCCCCCCCATCCCATCTTCATCGACCGCGGCCAGGGCTCCCGGATCTGGGACATCGACGGCAACGAGTACCTCGACTACCACCTCGGGTACGGCGCCATGGTCGCCGGGCACGCCCATCCGAAGATCGCCGAGGCGATCGAACGTCAGGCCCGCCGCGGCACGCATTTCGCGCAGCCGACGAAGGACCTGGACGCGGTGGGCGAGAACCTCGCCGACCGGTTCCGCCTCCCGCTGTGGCGCTTCTGCAACTCGGGGACCGAGGCGACCCTCGAGGCCGTCCGTCTCATGCGGGCCGTCGCCGGCCGCGACATGCTGATCAAGATCGAGGGCTCGTACCACGGCCACCACGACTCGCTGATGTTCTCCGTCGTCCCCGACCCAGAGCTGATGGGCTCGCGCAAGCGCCCTCCGACGATCCCGCAGGCGCTCGGGATCCCCCAGGCGTTCGCCGAGCTCGTGCGCGTGGTCCCTTTCAACGACCTCGCCGAGGCGGAGCGCGCGCTCGACGAGCTCGAGGGCAGGGTCGCCGGGATGATCGTCGAGCCGGCCATGATGAACTGCGGTGTCATCATGCCCGAGCCCGGCTACCTCCAGGGCCTGAAGGACCTGCTGCATCGCCACGGCGCGTTCCTCGCGTTCGACGAGGTGAAGACGGGGGCGACGATCGCCTACGGCGGCGCCGTCGAGGCGTTCGGCGTTACCCCCGACATCGTGTGCCTCGCCAAGGCGATCGGCGGCGGCGTCCCCTGCGGCGCGATCGGCGCGACGGAGGAGCTGTTCCGCCCGGTGCTCCGGGGCGAGCACGACATGGCAGGCACGTTCAACGGCAACCCGCTCACGATGGCCGCCTCGCGCGCATGCCTCACCGAGGTCCTGACGAAGGACGCGTACCCGCAGCTGAACGCGATTCACCAGGTCCTTGCGGACGGCTGTGGAGCCGCGATCGACGGGCACCGGCTCCCCGCGTACGTCACGGGTCTGGGCGCGAAGGGCTCGGTGATCTACAGCGCGACCCCGGTGCGCGAGTACCGCGACAGCGTGGCGATCGACGAGCGGATCACGTACCTGGCCTGGCTGTTCCAGCAGAACCGCGGCGTGTTCAAGTCCCCGTGGTCCAAGCAGGAGACCTGGACCACCTCGGTCTTCCACACCGAGGACGACGCGCGTCGGTACGTGGAGAACTTCGAGGAGTTCGCCGCCGCCGTCACGACCTCGGCACGCCTGACCTAGACTTCGGCGCAGTGGACGCGAAGAGGTTCGAGGTCACGGCCCCGGGCGGGAGATCGCTCGATGCAGCCGTGGCCGGTCCCGAGGACGGGACGCCGCTGGTCTTCCACCACGGCACGCCGGGCGCGGTCGCCTTGTTCGAGCCGTTCATCGAAGACGCCGCGACACGGGGATTCCGCTTCATCACGTACTCGCGGCCGGGTTACGGAGGCTCGACCCGCCATCGGGGACGGTCCGTGGCCGACTGCGCCACGGACGTCTCAGCCCTGGTCGATCACCTGGGCGCACCGCGCTTCTGCACGATCGGCTGGTCGGGCGGAGGACCCCACGCACTGGCCTGCGCAGCCCTGCTGCCCGACCGCGTGATCGCCGCCGCCACCATCGCCGGTGTCGCTCCCTACCCCGCGGAGGGCTTGGACTGGATGGCCGGGATGGGTGAGGAGAACGTCGAGGAGTTCGGGGCGGCCCTGGCCGGACCCGAAGCCCTCGGATCGTATCTCGAAGGGGAGGCGAGGGCGCTGGCCGATCTCAGGGGTGACGAGATCATCGAGGCCCTGGGCGACCTCGTGTCCGACGTGGACAAGGCCGCCCTCACCGGAGCGCTGGGCGAGTTCCTGGCTGGGAACTTCCACGAGGCTCTGGGCGAGGGGATGTGGGGCTGGTTCGACGACGATCTCGCGTTCGTGCGGGACTGGGAGTTCAGACTCTCTTCGATCCAGGTCCCGGCCACGATCTGGCAGGGAGCCCATGACCGCATGGTTCCGTTCGCGCACGGGCAGTGGCTGGCGGCTTCGGTCCCGTCGGTTCGGGCTCGGCTGGAGCCCGACCACGGCCACCTGTCCCTGGCCGTGGGCTCCTTCGGCCGGATCCTCGACGTGCTGATCACGAGCGGCCGGGCCGAGGGCTGACGAGCCCACCCAAGAGCCCTGGCCCCCCGCGGGGTGGCCCGTTGGCGCGATGTGTTACGATATATCGCGATACATTGAAGAAGCATCGCGCAAAAGGAGAGAGGGAATGCACGAGACACGCAAGAGATACCGCCGGCACCACGAGCCGTCCGGTCGCAAGTTCGAGGTACGCCTCGCCCGTCATGGCGGCGGGTGGTTCGGGCCGACGCCCTGGTCCGGGCGGAGGGCCAGGCGGGGGGACGTCCGCGCGGGCCTGCTCGCCCTGCTGGCCGAGCGGCCCATGCACGGCTACGACATCATCCAGGAGCTCGCTTCCCGGAGCGGCGGGGCCTGGCGGCCCAGCCCGGGCTCCATCTATCCCACGCTCCAGATGCTGGAGGACGAGGGGCTCGTCACGAGCGAGGAACGAGACGGCAAGCGTGTGTTCTCGCTGACCGATCCCGGCAGGGCCGAGGTGGAGACGCGCAAGGAGCGTTCGGGCGGCGTCCCGCCATGGGATTTCGGCCAAGGGGGCGAAGGGGTTGTCCAACTCCGCGAGGCCTTCTTCCAGCTCGGCGCGGCTGCCATGCAGGTCGCGGGGGCGGGATCGCCCCAGCAGATGAAGCAAGCTGCCGAGATCGTGAGCGAGGCCCGACGAAAGATCTACGCGATCCTGGCGGAAGCCTGAGCCGGTACGAAGGGAATCCGCAGACGGCCGGAGACACCGGCGGGGGCGTCGATCCCGGTCGCCGCGTCTAGGGTGAGAGGACAGATCCCTCGACCGCCGGGAGGCATCATGCAAACGCCGTCGCGGAACACGGGTACGGCTCGGTCGAGCCGGCTTGATGAGTGGATACGTCGAGGATTCCTGGCCACCGCGTGGCAGCGGGCCGCCGAGGTCGACGCGGGGGTCATCGGAGTACTGAGGCGGGTCGCAGTACCGCTCCTTCGGGTCTCGCTCGGGTTGGTGTTCGTGTGGTTCGGCCTGCTGAAGGTGTTCCAGGTCTCGCCGGTGTCCGAGCTCGTGGCGAGCACGGTCTACTGGTTCGACGCCTCGTGGGTGGTGCCGGCCCTCGGCGTGGTCGAGGTCTTCGTCGGCACCTGCCTGCTGCTCGGCCGGCTGATGCGGCTCACGCTCCTCCTGTTCGCGCTCCAGATGGTGGGCACGTTCCTCGTGCTCATCGTGCAGCCCGACATCGCGTTCCAGCGGGGTAACCCGCTGCTGCTCACCGTGGAGGGCGAGTTCGTGGTGAAGAACCTCGTGCTGCTCTCGGCGGGCATGGTGGTGGGGTCGAGCGTGACGCCGCTCCGACAGCGAGCCCCGTGACCTTCGGTCACGCGCGGAGCGCGACCCGCGACTGGGGCGGCCGGTACACTCGCTGACCTCACGTCCGGGGGAGGCGGTGGGCGAGCATGCCGAAGGGCATCCTGGAGCGCCTGGCCGAGGGGCCGGTCCTCGGCGACGGCGGGTACCTGCTGGAGCTGGAGAAGCGGGGCTACGTCCAGGCCGGTCCGTTCACGCCGGAGGTGGCCATCGAGCACCCCGAGGCGCTGGCCCAGCTGCACCGCGAGTTCCTGCGAGCCGGCGCCGAGTTCCTGACGACCATGACCTTCTACGCGAGCGACGACAAGCTCGCCACCGTGGGCCTGAAGGACAAAATGGACGAGATCAACCGGAACGCCGTGAGGGTGGCCCGGGAGGTCGCCGCGGAGGGCGATGCACTCGTGGCGGGGGACCTCTCGCTGACCTGGGCGTACGACCCTGCCGATCCGGCCTCGGCCGACCGCGTCCGCGCGCTGTTCGACCGCCAGCTCCAGGACATGCTGGACGCCGGACCTCCGGACTTCTGGGTGGGAGAGACCTTCAGCTACCTCGGCGAGGCGCTGTTGTTCGTGGAGCGGGCCAAGGCCACCGGCCTCCCGTCCATGGTCACGATGTCCTTCGAGCAGGCGGAGCCCCGGTCCTACGAGGGGGACGCGCCCGGTGAGTGCGCGAAGCTGCTGGCCGGCGTCGGGGCCGACGTCGTAGGCGTGAACTGCCTGAACGGCCCGGAGCAGCAGCTGCCCATCGCGACCGAGATGCGAAACGCGATCTCCGGATACGTGGCGAGCCAGCCCGTGGCCTACCGCACGGCGAACGACCGGCCCGACTTCACGTCCGCGCCGGACTTCCCGTACGCGCTGTCGCCGCTTCAGCTGGCGCGAGGAGAGATGGCCGGCTTCGCCCGGAAGGCGAACGAGGTGGGGATCAACGTGATCGGGTCCTGCTGCGGCTCGGTGGCCGAGCATGTGCGGGCCATGGCCAAGGTGCTCGGCAAGCTTCCCGCCGACGAACGGGAGTGGCGCTCGCCGACCGGCAAGGCCATGTCGGCCTACGAATACCACGACCACACCGAGACCCAGGTGTGATGACCGAGCGGCGGGAGTTCGAGGTCGCCGTGGTCGGCCTCGGCGGCCTCGGCAGCGGTGCCGTGTACTGGGCGGCCAAGCGGGCCGGCTCGGGTGCCCTCGGCGTGGAGCGGTTCGAGCTCGGGCACGAGCGCGGCGCTTCCCAGGACCACTCCCGGATCATCCGGCTCTCCTACCACGTGCCCGCGTACGTGCGATTCGCGAAGGACTCCTACCGAGCCTGGGCGGAGCTCGAGGAGGAGTCGGGCGAGCGGCTCGTCATCGGGACCGGCGGCCTCGACCTTTACCCGGAGGACGCGTACGGGTGGACGGACGACTACTCCGGGTCGCTCGACGAGGTCGGCATCGCGTATGAGTGGATGGACGCGGCCGAGGTCATGCGGCGGTGGCCTCAGTGGCGGCTGTCCGGCGACGTGAGGGTGATGTACCAGGAGTCCTCGGGCATCGTCGCCGCGGCCCTGGCGAACGCCACGCACCGCCGGCTGGCCGAAGCGCAGGGCGCCACGCTGGTGGATCGGGCCCGCGTCACCGAGGTCCGGGAGGGCGGCGGGATGTACGAGCTCGAGACGGAACGGGGCAACTATCGGGCCGAACGCCTCATCGTGACGGCCGACGCGTGGACGAACGAGCTGCTCGAGCACCTGTGGCGGCCAATCAATCTGACCGTCACCCAGGAACAGGTGGCTTACTACGCGTCCCAGGACCTCGACGCGTTCGGATCGGAGCGGTTTCCCGTCTGGATCTGGATGGGCGTGCCCTCGTTCTACGGGCTCCCGGCGTTCGGGGAGGCCGGGGCGAAGATCGGCCTGGACGCCGCCGGCCCCGAGGTGACCGGCGACACGCGCTCGCTCGAACCTGACCCCGGCTACACCGCCACGCTCGACGCGTTTATGCGGGAGCACCTGCCCGGTGGCTTCGGCCCGCACGTCGCCGTGAAGACCTGTCTGTACACGATGACGCCGGACCGTGACTTCGTGATCGACCTGGTCCCCGGCCACGAGCACGCGGCGGTGGGCCAGGGCGCCGCGCACGCGTTCAAGTTCGCCGGGGTGTTCGGAAGGTCGCTCGTGGAGCTCGCGTTCGACGGCAAAGCGGAGTCGGATGTCTCACCGTGGTCGATCGACCGGGAGGTCCTCACCATGGAGGATCCGCCAACGTCCTTCCACGTCTGAGCCCCGGCGCGACGGGGGTAGGATGCGCGCCATGGCCGCGGACGACCTCCTGCCCGCCGAGCGGAAGGTCCTCGAGGAGCTCGGGCACCTCCCGCTCGATTTCCGAGCCATGTGGGCAGTCTCGAACCTGTTCCGGGCTTCGGTGGCGATCCGCCGTCACATGGAGGCCAGAGTCCTCGCCCACGACCGCCTGTCGTGGACGTCGTTCGTGGTCCTGTGGGTGCTGTGGGTGTGGGGCGAGATGGAGTCTCGGGACCTGGCTGCGGCGGTCGGGATCAGCCGCCCCACGTCGACCGGCGTGGTGACCACCCTGGAACGACGACACCTGG
>JBOGVI010000044.1:0-2816 GCA_050692695.1 Actinomycetota bacterium | reverse complement strand
TCGTCGTTGTTCTCCAGGTCCGCGGCGATCCACGTGTTCGCCACCCCGTCAGCGGCGGCAAGCAACGCCTTCGCCCGCACAACCTCCCGGTGCAGGGCGGTCTGCGACCTCGCCACCTTCACCAGGGCCTCTCGCTGACCCTCCGACATACCACGCTGCGGCAACTCGGCTCACTCACCGACCATATCAACACACCGCATATATATTTTGGAGACACAACACTTGCGCGACCTACGCACCTTTCCAACCCCTGATCGCCCCTGCACTCGCGATGAGTCTTGTTCCGCTGGGCCGTCTTACACTGGTGGGCTTAACTCAAGCCGGGGATCCGATCGAAAGGACACGAGAGATGAGAAAGCTGATCGTGAGCACCTTCTTGACCCTCGACGGGGTCATGCAGGCTCCGGGCGGACCTGGAGAGGACGACAGCGGCGGCTTCGCGCACGGTGGCTGGTCGGTCCACTACTGGGACGAGCTGATGGGTCAGGTCATGACCGAGGCGATGAGCGCACCGTTCGACCTCGTTCTCGGACGCAGGACCTACGACATCTTCGCCGCGTACTGGCCACACGCCCCGGAGGAAGCCGGCGCCAAGCCGTTGAACGACGCCACCAAGTACGTCGCGTCGCGGAGTCGTCCCACGCTGGAGTGGGAGAAGTCGGTCCTGATCGAGGGAGACGCGGCCGAAGGCATCGCGGAGCTCAAGAAGGGAGATGGACCAGAGCTGCAGGTGCATGGCAGCGGGAACTTGATCCAGACGCTCTTGCGCCACAACCTTGTCGACCAGTACCGCCTGTGGGTCTTCCCCCTCGTCATCGGGTCAGGAAAACGCCTGTTCTCGGGCGGCACCATCCCCTCCGGGCTGAAGCTCGTCGACAGCAAGGTCTCCACCACTGGAGTCGTGATCGGTACGTACGAGCCGGCAGGCGAGATCGTCACAGGATCGTTCGCGCTGGACTGACCCCGCTCGGAATCACTCACCGAGCAGATCAACGCACCGCACATATGCAGACACACCACTAGGACCGAGCTGCAGGGGTCGCTCGTCGAACATCGGCCTGAACGAAAAACCACCACCGGCAGCTTGCGTCCGGGCGTCTTAGCCGAAGACCGGAGGGGACGGGAACGACGCCTTGTCAGGGGAGCGGGAAACGACCACCTCAACGGCCCCCGGCACCGATAGTGCGAGCTATGCGTCGGCCTCGAGTGGCGTCACGGTGGACCTCGCCGTCTTCGGCCCCCAGAACGCCGGAACCGACACCCTGGCCGGATCGAGACGCTCATCGGCTCCCGGTTCGACGACGAGCCGGTCGATGGGGACTCGGCCGATTCCCTGAGCGGGGGCGCGGGCCGCGACGCATGGGGGGGCGGTCTCGGAGATGGCGCGATGACCGGTGGCGCCGGCATGGACATCATCGGCTTCTCGGAGGCGCCGACCGCGGTCACGGTCGCTCTCGCGGCGGGCACGGCGGCCGGCGGCGGCGACGACGACACCTCTCCAGCGTTGAGAACGTCATCGGTTCCGCCTCCGGCGACACCCTGATCGCCGACGCGAACGCCAACGTGCTGTCCGGCGGCCTCGGCCCGGACGCCCTAGAAGGGCGGTCAGGCAAGGACACTCTGGACGGGGGCGACGAGTCCGGCACGGCCGTGTTCTCGGCCGCGGGAGTACCGGCGAGGGTGAACCTCGGGGCCGGGACCTCGTCCGAGAACGGCGTCGGACGCCCTGGCCTCGATCGAGCGAGCGGTCGGGAGCGCCTTCGACGACTGGCTGCTCGGCAGCAGCGTGCGGAACCATCTGAACGGTGGATCCGGCGCCGACCGTCTGTTTGGGCCGGGCCCGATACGTGCCGGGGAGGCTCCGGACGAGACAACATGGCCGGATGCGTAGAGCCGGATGCGTAGAAGGGAGCCGGGCGTCCATCGCCCTGAAACCGAGAGGCCCAGCAACCTGGGGTTGCTGGGCCACCGGTCTTGACGTAGGGCGGGGGAAGCCGCCCTACGCTTCCAACGCTCTACCCCTCCTGCGACCCCGCCAGCTCCACCGGCAGGGTCTCGGGGGAGGTGGGCGCCTCGAAGAAGATCTCGCCGTCGCGGACGTCCACGATCACCGTCTGGCCGGCCCGGAACTCCTTGTACAGGAGCTTCTCGGACAGCGGGTCCTCGACCATCTGCTGAATCGTGCGACGGAGCGGCCGCGCGCCGAGGGCGGGATCGTAGCCCTTCTCGGCCAGCAGTGTCTTGACCGCGTCGGAGAGCTCGATGTCCAGGTCCTTGGACTTCAGCTGCTCCCGGACCCGCTTCATCATGAGGTCGACGATTCGCTTCACGTCCTCCTGCGAGAGCGAGTGGAACACGATGACCTCGTCGATCCGGTTCAGGAACTCCGGCCTGAAGGAGCGCTTCAGCTCATCCATGACCCGCTCCTTCATCTTGTCGTAGGTCACCTTCTCGTCGGGCCGGGCCGCGAACCCGATGGAGGTCCCCTTCTGGATGTCCCTGGTCCCCAGGTTCGAGGTCATGATGATGATGGTGTTCTTGAAGTCGACCTTGTGGCCCTGGGCATCGGTGAGGTGCCCGTCCTCCAGGATCTGGAGCAGCGTGTTGAACACGTCGGGGTGGGCCTTCTCGATCTCGTCGAACAGGACCACGCTGAACGGCTTGCGGCGCACCGCCTCCGTGAGCTGGCCGCCCTCTTCGTAGCCGACGTAGCCCGGCGGCGAGCCGATCAGCCGGCTGACCGTGTGCTTCTCCATGTACTCGGACATGTCGAGCTGGATCAGCGCGTCCTCGTCTCCGAACAGGAACTCGGCGAG
>JBOGVI010000043.1:0-2098 GCA_050692695.1 Actinomycetota bacterium | reverse complement strand
CTGCTGTCCTCCACCGAGAGGGGGTGCAGTTCGAACCTGTCCTGGATCGTCTGAAGCTCGTCATCGGTGGGCTCGACGGCGTCCAGCCACACGTGTCCCCCCGTGCTGAGCGCGGCTTCCACAGCCGCGGGCTCGAACGGCTTCTCCTCGTCGAGGACGCCGTCCCGGTAGATGCGACAGGTGATCACGTCGCGCGGAGCGTACCGCAGCCGCCAGCCACGGACGGGGACGGCGAGAAGGAGCCCGTTTCGATCCGGTACTCAGTCGTCGGGCCGCACTCCGGGCAGCCCCGGGGATCGGCCCCCGCGAGATTCGGGGGGCGGAGAGACGTACCGCTCGGCATGCGCGGCGATCTCCATCACCGTGCGCCCCGCAGGTTGGGACCGGAAGAACGCCACGTGAACGCGGGCCGAAAGATCGCCCGACGGCGAGGATGCCGGTGGGTCAGTCCACGAACTTGTAGCCGAGACCCCGGACCGTCACCAGGTTGACCGGACGATGGGGATCCTCTTCGATCTTGCGGCGCAAGCGTTTCACGTGGACGTCGAGAGTCTTGGTGTCACCGAAGTAGCTCGGCCCCCACACCTCCTCGATGAGGAAGTCCCGGGTCAGGAGCCGTCCCTTGCGTCGGAGGAACGCCTCCAGCAGCTCGAACTCCTTCGGCGGGAAGGTGGCCCCTTCCCCTCGGACGGTGACCTCGTGGCGCGACACGTCCATCCGCACCGGTCCCACGGCCAGGACCTCCTCCACGGTCACGGCCGGCGCCGCCTGGCGGCGGACCCGGCGAAGGTTCGCCCTGACCCGGGAGATCAGCTCGCGAATGCTGAACGGCTTGGTGACGTAGTCGTCGGCGCCGAGCTCGAGGCCGGCCACCTTGTCCGCCTCGGCGTCCTTCGCCGTGACCATGATGATGGGGACGTCCGACTCCGCCCGGATGGCCCGGCACACGTCGAGGCCCGACAGCTCGGGCAGCATGAGGTCCAGGATCACCAGGGCCGGGGCCTCGGACCGGAACCGCTCCAGGGCTCGACGGCCGTCCGGGGCGATGGAGACCGAGTAGCCCTCACGTTCCAGGTTGTACCGCACCGTGTCGGCCAGGGCCTCCTCGTCCTCGACGACCAGGATCCGAGCGGCGTCAGCCGACATCTGGGCCGATGTTGACGGGGTGCGAGGCATCAGTGAACTCGCGAAACTCGCCGGTCAGGAGGAACCCCACCTGCTCCGCGATGTCGACCGAGTGGTCACCGACCCGCTCGAGCTGCCGGGCCACCAGTATCATCCGCAGTCCCCAGTTCAGTAGGCTCGGGTCCTCGGCCAGGGCCGCGACCTCCTTGTACATCCCGAGGTTCAGCCTGTCCACGGGGTCGTCCATCTCCTGCAGCCGGAGACACAGGTTGAGGTCGCGCCGGCGAAACGCCTCCATGGCCGTGCGGATCATGGGCCGCACGACGTCGCTCATCTCCTGGATGTGCTCCAGGATCATCTGGCTGCTCGGCAGGTCGTGCACCGACTTGTAGACCTTCGCGATGTTGACGGCCATGTCGCCGATCCGCTCCAGGTGGAGGTCGGTGTGCAAGATCACGGAGATCAGCCGGAGATCGCCGGCCACGGGCGTCTGGAGCGCCATCACCTGAAGGGTCCTGGTCTCCACGCTCATGTACTTCTCGTCGATCTCGTCGTCTCCGGCGATGACCTCCTTGGCCTCGGCGTCGTCGTGCTCGATGAGCGCCCCTACCGCCCGGCCCACCGCGCGCTCGCACAGCTCCCCCATCCCCAGGATGTCAAGCTCGAGCTGCTCGAGCTCCTCGTGGAAGTGGACCCGCGCCATCAGCCGAACCTGCCGGTGACATAGTCCTCGGTCCGCTTGTCCTCGGGGTTGGTGAAGATCACGTCGGTTCGATCGTACTCCACGAGCAGGCCCGACCTGTGCCCAGCCTCGTCGGCTTCGGCGGTGAGGAAGGCCGTTCGGTCGGACACCCGGGCGGCCTGCTGCATGTTGTGCGTCACGATCACGATGCTGTAGCGGTCTTTCAGCTCGCCCATCAGGTCCTCGATGCGGGCCGTGGCGATGGGGTCGAGGGCGGAGCAGGGCTCGTCC
>JBOGVI010000042.1:0-7779 GCA_050692695.1 Actinomycetota bacterium | reverse complement strand
ACCGATGACCAGTCGCCTGCCTCGCTGCCGCACGACCCCCCGGCCATGCCGTACCTCCAGGCGCGGATGGAGGACCCCCAGGACCACTGGATCTGGTTCCCCAATGCCTTCCTCAACACCCCGCTGTGCTGCCCGTCCCGGGCGTCCATCCTCACCGGCCGGTATTCCCACCACACCGGGGTTCGAACGAACGACGACGGGCACCGGCTGGACGAGTCGGCGACCATCGCCACGTGGCTGCACGCGGCCGGCTACCACACGGGGCTGGTTGGGAAGTACGTGAACGGATACCCGTTCGGCCCGGGCCGGTACGTACCTCCGGGGTGGGACGTGTGGCTGTCCAAGAAGCAGGGCGCCCAGACGTCCGCCTACCAGCGGTACACCCTCATCGACCAGGGGTTGCCCGCGTACCACGGCGACGGTCCGGCCAACTACTCCACGGATGTGTATGCGGACGCGGCCGTGTCGTTCGTCCGCGACGCCCCGCCGGATCGCCCGTTCTTCCTGACGATCGCGACCACCGCGCCACACCGCCCCTGGACCCCCGCGCTCCGGCACTCGGCAGCTGCGGCGGACGTTCCCATCGTCGAGTCGCCGAGCGTTGGCGAGGAGGACGTGTCGGACAAGCCGGACTGGGTGCGATCGCTGCCCCTGCTGGATCGGGATGACCTCGCCCAGCTCCACCGACTTCACCGGCGGTCGTTTGAGACCCTCCGCGCCGTGGACGAGCTCGTGGCCGCCGTGATCGCGGCGCTGAAGGCGCGCGGCGTGTTGGATCGCACGATGGTGTTCTTCCTCTCTGACAACGGGTTCTCGTTCGGGGAGCACCAGTGGGTCGGCAAGACGTGCGCCTACGAGGAGTGCATCCGTACGCCGTTCCTGATCCGGTACCCGGGAACACTCGGTCGTGCGGACGAGCGCCTCGTCTCCAACGTTGACGTCGCGCCCACCATCGCGGATCTGGCCGGCGTGCGGCCGAACCCGCCGGCCGACGGGCTGAGCCTCGTGCCGGTGCTCGAGGGAGCGTCGGACGTCCCGTGGCGCTCCGGCGTCCTCCTCGAGTACGTGGGAGACGAAAAGGTTCCCCCGTGGTGGGCCGTTCGGACATCGGACGTCTTGTACGTGGAGCTCGCCACCGGTGAGCGAGAGCTGTACGACCTGGGCGGTATCCTCGGGCCCCCGGACCACTACCAGCTCGAGAACCGGGTCGGCGACCCGGCCTACGCCGGGATCACGGTCCGCCTCGCCGCTGCGCTGATCCGGCTTCGGGCCGGGTGAGCGCGCCGGGGCGCCGCGCATCAGGTTGCTGCTAGCGTTTCGAGCGGTGCAGTCCACGCCCGACCCCCGCTCCCGGATCCCGATCCCGCGTTCGCGACGGCGCGACGCTGGCCGGCGCATGGCCAAACGCATCCGGTCGGTCGCCTTCGTCCTCGGCGTGTCGCTGTTCATCGCGTGGCAGGCTTGGCCCACCGGAGGAGGGGGCGATCGCGGGGGCGGAACCGGCGCGACCGGTGAGGGGCCGGCGAGCGGGACCCCTGGAGCGTCCCCCACTGCGAACCCCACCATCGTGCCCGGCCAGACCCCCATCGAGCACGTCGTCTTCGTGGTCAAGGAGAACCGGACCTTCAACAACTACTTCGCCACCTACCCCGGAGCGACGGGGGCGACCGATGGGGGCACCATCCGGTGCACCGAGGAGGGCTGCGAGGACGGTCCCGTCGTGAAGCTGAAGAAGGCGCCCGACGTCCTGGCCCACGACCTCACCCACTGCTTCCGGTGCGGCCTGACCGCCATCAACGACGGAAAGATGAACGGGTTCAACTGGATGAACGGGCCGATCCCCATGGACGCCGAGCGGTCGCTTCTCTTCGGCCGGGACCTCGCAGGCTACGTCTACTTCACCCGGGGAGGCCTCCCGAACTACTGGGCCTACGCGGACCGATTCGTCCTGGCCGACCACTTCTTCACGTCGATGTACGGGCCGACGCTTCCCGAGCACCTGTATGCGGTGGCGGCCGACGGGAACGGCATCGTCGACAACAAGAGCACCACGGACCATTCGGGCAGTTACTGCGGCGACCCCACCGAGTACGCCAGGCGGTTCAAGCCCGGGCTGTCCCCCCGCGACATCCGCGACATCATGGATCTCCAGGACCGGATCGCCGTGAACGGCGACAACACCTACGCGCTGGCCCGGTACTGGGGCAACGTGCGGCTCTGCTTCGACATCCCGGTGCTGCCGGATCAGCTGGAGGAGGCGGGGATCTCCTGGAAGTACTACGCGAACGAGAACGCCTGGATGAACGCGCTCCAGATGATCCGCCACGTCCGGTTCGGGTCGATGTGGAGCAAGGTGGTACCGCCCGACGAGTTCGTCCCCGACGTCCGGCGGGGCGACCTGCCGGCCGTCTCGTGGGTCATCCCTCCGGAGTCGTTCAACGAGCACCCGGGCCGAGGGAAGAGCGCATGCGCCGGTGAGAACTGGACCGTGAACCTGGTCAACTCGATCATGCGGACCGAGTTCTGGCCATCCACGGTGATCGTCCTCGTGTGGGACGACTTCGGTGGGTTCTACGACCCCGTCCCGCCTCCTCATGTCGACCATATGGGCCTGGGGCCCCGGACGCCGGCCCTGATCATCTCGCCCTACACCCGGCGGGGCGACAGCCCGGATGGGGGTGCCGTGGACCACACGGTCTACGAGTTCTCCAGCGTGCTGCGCCTGATCGAGCTGGTGTTCGACCTCGACCCCATGACCGAGCGCGACGTGAACGCCGACCCGCTGTCGGGGGCGTTCGACTTCGAGCGTCCCCGGTTCAAGAAGCTGGTCCTGCCCCTCCGACAGGATTGCCCCTACGGCACTAGCCGGGCCCACCTTGCGCCGGGATGGCCGCTCGCCCGCACCATCGGCTCCCCGTTCGACTAGCCGGGCTCAGCCGTCGGGGAACTTCAGGCCCGGGCAATCGGTCCGGACCGGCTGAGGGAGGGGCGGGCGAGGCTCCGTAGTGAAGTCGAAGGCCGTGGCGAGGTTGTCCGCGTTCCGGTCGCGGTGCGTGAGTTGCGACAGGCCCCAGTTGTCCTCGATAAATCGCAGGACCGACGAGAACTCCCCCAGGGTGTTGTCCACGTAGCCCCGCTTCGCATACGGCGAGATGACCAGCAACGGTACGCGGATCCCGAACCCGAACCGGTCCACCTCGGGTGGCGGGACGTGGTCGTAGAAGCCGCCGTAGTCGTCGTACGTGAGGAAGATGGCGGTGTCCTTCCACATGGGGCTCCGCATGATGGCGTTGATGACCTTCGTGCTCCAGTTCTGGCCGTGGCAGAAACTGTACTCGGGGTGCTCGGACAGCTCGAACCTCGGTGTCACCCATGTGACCGGCGGAAGGCGGCCGTCCTCGATGTCCTGGACCACGTTGTCCACGGGGAAGACGTGCGTCTGCCAGACCCGCTCGTCCTCCCGGATGTGGCGGACGGCGTCGTAGGCCGACCACAGGTAGCCGCTCTGCATGTTGGTTGCCGAGTAGTACGCCCACGGGATCCCAGCCTGCATCAGCAGATCGGCCTCGGTGAGGAAGTCGAAGCACGGAGGGATCTTCTTCTCCACACCCTCGCGGTCCTCGATCCTGACGTACGAGCCCTCCACCGAGTCGCACCCCCACGCCTTGAACAGGCCGGTCTCCCGGTGGCGCTCCGCCAACAGGTCCAGGTCCTGGACGGGGTTGTCGTGCGTCCCCCCGGACTGCGCGGCGATCGTGTACAGGTGGTTGGGGAACGACGGCCCCTGAGCCGAGGCAAAGAAGTTGTCGGCGAGGACGAACTCCTCCGCCCACCGCCAGTACGCGGGAAGGTCCTCCGGCCCGTACTGGGTGTACGCGTACCGGTCGGCGGGGTCGCCGATCGTGGCGAAGCCGTCCATCTTCCCACCGTTCCAGGCCTGGAGGGCGCACTCGTAGCAATGCTTTATGTCGTCGGGGATCCGGTCGATGGCCGGCGTCAGGGGACGGACCTCCCCCTGATCCAACCCGGTCGTCACGCCGTTCGCCCCGGGGAACCGGCCGAACAGGTTGTCGAAGGTGCGGTTCTCCTTGATCACGAAGACCACGTGCTTGATGGGCCACCGGGTCTCGAACGCGGCCGCATCCACGGGCGCTGGCCGGTCTCCGAGGTCGGCCGGCGGCAACGTGTCCCAGTTCAGGCCTCCGCCGGAGCACGCCATCCCGACGAGCCCAAGCGCGAGGAGCACGGTCGAAGCGGCGAGCGCCCCGCTTCGGCGGCGCGACTGACGGCGCATGGCGAAGCACGGTACTCCATCGCGAGGGCGGCGCCGGGGCTCCGTGCGCCATGATGGCCCGCGATGGGCGACAGGGAGCGCGTGCTCGCGCGACGCCTGCTGGTCGTGGTGGGGGCCGGCTCCCTGGTGGCCCAGCTCGTCCTGTTCTCGCTCGACCGGGCCCCCTCCTGGGACGAGGCGATCTATCTCTCGCAGGTCACGCCGGGAGCGGAAGCCATCGCCTTCGCTCCCTCCCGGGCCCGGGGCATCACGTTCCTGGTGGCCCCGGCGACGGTGTCGGGCGGTTCCCTGGCGACGGTGCGGCTGTTCCTGGCGGTGGCGTCGTCGGCCGCTCTTGCCGCCGCGTTCATCCCGTGGGTCCCGGTGCTGGGGCTCGCCGCACCGCTCGCCGCGTTCGCTCTGGGATTCTCCTGGCTCGGCCTGTTCTATGGCTCGGAGGCCATGCCGAACCTGTGGGCGGCCATGCTCGGGGTGGCGACGGCCGGGATGCTCGCCGCCGGGTTCGGCGGCCCCCGTCGGTGGGCGGTACCCGCCGCCGCGGCGCTCCTCGCCCTCTTGGCGCTGTTCCGGCCGTCCGATGCCCTGGCCCTGGCTGCCGGGCTCGGCGTGGCCGTCCTCCTCCTCGAGGGTCGCGGGTCGCTCCGAGCGCTCGCGTGGCTGGGGGGCGGCGTGGCCGCGGGGTGGGCGCCCTGGCTGGTGGAGATGTCGATGCGGTACGGGGATCCGCTGGCGGCTCTCCGCGAGGCGGGGAACGTGGGCCACGTCGCCCCGGGCCTGGGGGAGAAGGCCCGTCAGTACCTCGCCCTGACGAACGGGCCGACCATCGGGCCGGAGCACCCCGCGCGCGTCCCGGTGGGAGGGGCGGTGTGGGCGGGGGCGGTCGCTGTCCTCGCCGCCTCGGCCCTGGCCCGAAGCAGGATGTCGGCGGCCTTCGGCCCCCTGGTAGCCGCGACCCTCGGCGGTCTTACGCTGGCCCTGGAGTACCTCCTGGTGGTGTCGGGCCTCGCCCCCCGGTTCCTGCTCCCGGCGTACGCACTCCTGTGCGTGCCGGCGGCGGCCGGCGTGGCGTACCTGCTGAGAAATCGGGCCACTTCGCCGGCCGCCGCCGCCCTAGCGATCGTCCTCGTCGCCGTGTGGACCGGATGGCACATCGGGACGGCGAACCGGATCGAGGCGAGTGCTTCCGTCGCGCGCGCCGCGGCGCGCCACGTGGGCCTGACCGTCCGAGACCTGGCCGGCGAGGGCCCCTGCGCCTTCGCCAGCTCGGATAGCTTCCCCCCGATCGCGTTCTCCTCCGGCTGCGATGGCCGGCACCTGCGGGCGGTGGACGACGGCGCGATCGAAGCGCTCCGGCCTCTGATCCATCGAGGGTACCGGGTGTTCGTCGTGCTGCGGATGCCACGCCCGTCGGGCTCGGCGCTCGACGGTCTGCCGGCGACCAGCGTTCCGGAGGCGCCCGGCTGGCTTGTCTACGAACTCCCGGCTGCTCCCTCGTGAGGGGTGCGGTCCCGCTAGACCGGCAGGAGCCGGCGGCGGTCCTTGCGCATGTACTCCCGCCAGTACTCCTGGCCCTCCTCGGGGAGGGTGTAGATGGGGTCGTAGTAAGGGTACTCGCGGCCGAGGGCGTCGGGATCCTCGAACTCGATCCCTGTCCGGTAGTTCTTCGTCCAGTATGAGATGCCGCGGGTCCGGTCGTAGTTCTTCACCATGTGGGCCCACCGCTTGCCCACGAACGGGACGTCGCACACCACTCGAGGAGTGGCGAAGCCCGGGAGGTAGCCGAGGAGCGCGTACTGGAGGTCATGGCCTTCGGCCAGCGAGGTCCGCCAGTGCTCCGAGTTGGGGATCATGTCGCACATGTAGAAGTAGTACGGCATGACCTTCCCGTGGTCGAGGAGCATGAAGCACAGCTCGAGGAGCGCCTCCGGCGTCGTGTTCACTCCACGGAGCAAGACGCCCTGGTTCCGCACGTCGCGGTATCCCATGTCGAGGAGGGCGCGAACCGCCTTTCCCACGAGGGGCGTGACCTGCTGCGCGGCGTTGATGTGGGTGTGGATCGCGATGTCCACCTCCCGATCCCGCGCCGTCCGGGCCATCCGGGCGTAGCCCTCCAGCACGTTGTCCTGGAGGAAGTGCTGGGGGATCCCCATCAGGCCCTTGGTGGCCAGCCGGATGTCCCGGATGTTCGGGATGTCGAGAAGCTTTCCCACGAAGTCTTCGAGCCGCTTGATCGGCATGTTGGCCACGTCGCCCCCGGAGACCACCACGTCGCGAACCGACGGGGTGCGCCGCAGGTAGTCGAGCATCGCGTCCCACCGTTCCTGCTGCTTCAGCTCGAACTTGTACTTCAGGATCTGGGCGGTGTCGTTCCCCACAAGATCCATCCGAGTGCAGTGGCCGCAGTACTGCGGGCAGGTCGGGATCATCTCCGCGAGGACCTTCGTCGGGTAGCGGTGGGTGAGGCCCTCGACTGCCCACATGTCGGCCTCGTGCAGGCTGTCCCGAGCGGCCATGGGGTGGCTGGTCCATTCGGGGTGCCGGTCGGAGAAGGCGGGGGCCATGTACCGGCGGACCGGGTCGGCTCGAAGGTCTCCCTCGTCCATGGTGTTGATCATCTGGGGCGGGATGAGCATGGACATCGTGGACCGCTCCTGCTGGTCCCGCTCGATGTCGGCGTAGAGCTCGTCGTCGAGGTGCGGGCCGAGGACGCGCTTCATCTCGACCAGGTTCTTCACGGTGTGGGCGCGCTGCCACTGGGCGCTCTCCCACTGCTCGACCGTGACGTCGGTGAAGCCGGGGAGACGGGTCCAGTCCGGCTCGACGAACTCGCGCTTCAGCGGGTACGGGAACGGCTGCTGAGCGGCGTGGGCCTTGCCGGCAACGCGCTTGGGGCGCTCGCCCCTCTCACGCTCCTGCTCGCCCGAACGCTCCTGCTCGCCCGAACGCTCCTGCTCGTCGCTCATCAGACCTCCCCTCGTGTTGCTCGGGTCGCCGCCTCCCGGACCTGAGGACGTCGAACAGATCGCCTCCGGATGGCATGATACAGGGCATCCGTCCGGCCGAAAAGCTCAGGAACCGAAGGATGTTCGGCCGGGACCTCCGCCACGGTCTCGACCGGGGGGCGATGGCCGGGGCGGGGTGGTATCGTGCGCGTGAGGGGCAGCATCGTCGTACGCCAGTTCGCACCACGAGCAGTTCCCTCCCGGCGAATAGCCGGCGGCCCGACGGGCGGCTTCCCCGACCCGTTCGGCGCCAAGGAAGGAGGGGATTGCTAGTGGCAACCGGTACCGTGAAGTGGTTCAGCCCCGAAAAGGGGTACGGCTTCATCTCCCAGGAGGGCGGCCCCGACGTCTTCGTGCACTTCAGCGCGATCACGGGTGAGGGCTACCGCAACCTCGAAGAGGGCCAGGCCGTCGAGTTCGAGGTCACCCAGGGTCAGAAGGGACCGCAGGCGACGAACGTCCGGCTGGTCGGCTGAGCCGATC
>JBOGVI010000041.1:0-2123 GCA_050692695.1 Actinomycetota bacterium | reverse complement strand
CAGGCCACCGAGATCGAGAGAAGGATCCCTCGGGCCGCGTAACGCCCGGCGGGAATTCTGCGGTGGGGCCGCCCTCGGGGCGGCCTCACCGTTCTCGTTATCCCGGCTGGAACAGATGCGGATCGGTGAGGTGCAACACGTCGTTCAGGAACCGGACCCGCCGGTCCGAACCTTCGATCTCGAGCGAGTTCAGCGAGGTGTTCTCAGCGAGGAAGAACATCTCGTGCACCGCCCCGAGCAGCGGACCGAGGTAGGCGTTGATCACCCCGCCGTGGGCCATGACGAAGACATCGCCTTCCGGGTGCCGGTCCAGGATCGCCTCGATGACATCACGCACGCGCATGCGGAACGCATCCAGGGCCTCGCCACCCGGCGCCCGGTGCCAGATGGCCCGCCGGCTCCGGAACAGGTGGACCAGCTCGGGGTCCGAGGCCAGGATGTCCTCGAAGCTCTTGTTCTCCCACCCCCCGATGTGGGCCTCCATCAGATCTTCCTCGTACCCGACCTCCACCCCGGCCCGCTCCGCGAAGGGTGCCACGCTCTCCCGGGCACGCCGGAGCGGCGAGCAGTACACGGCGGCCGGGTGCTCCATCAGGCGAGCCGCCGGGCCAGCAGCTCGGCCTGTTCCCGCCCCACCTCGTCGAGGGGCGGATCCCACTGTGGGCCACGGTGCGTCTGGACCAGCTCGTTCGAGGTCTCGTCGGAACGGCCGTGGCGGATCAGGAACAGGACGCGTGGCCCGCTCACTTCGACCGGCGCCGAGCTTGCTTTCGGGCCCATGCCCGAGCGAAGGCCTCCACGTCGTTCCGCCGCCACACCCTTCCCGACGCCAGGCGGGCGACGGGCTCCGGGAACGAGCCGCGGTCCACGTAGGTGATGACGCGCCGTTTGTCCCAGCCCAGGATGGCCGCCGCTTCCGCCACGCCGGCCAGGGCCGGGGTGATTTCCACCGCCAGCGAGACGCGGTCGCCGGCCGCACGCCGGAGCTTCGCCAAGCAGTCACGGCGTGAGCTCGCGGTGACCTCGGTCCGCGTCGTGGGGATCCACCCGGTCCAGCCGTCGCCGGTGGGAACCATCGTCGCGCGGAGTTGGCGGGTGGGCACCGGGCGATGATAGCGAGGCCGCTACCGGCCACGGGCTCGGCGGAGCTCGGTCCGCCAGCACTCGGTGTGCCAATGGCGGCGCTCGTCGGGCTGGTCCTGGGGCACGACCACCAGGTGCCAGGTTCCCTCGCGGATCTCGTGGTCGCAGCCCGGGCAGCGGTAGGACCGGTCACCGCTCACCCGTCGGACGTCGAACCCTGGGGCCAGGGCCCATACCGGCGCGGCCGACTGCGGCTTCCGGGCGGGCGGGGGTACCTCCTCGGGCGCCCGGCGGTTCTTCCTCGGCATCAGCGGGCTCCGGCTACGCGACGCACGAACGGCGCCGCCCGCTCGGCGAGCTCGGCCCCCACCTCGCGCGCATCCTTCTTCCGACCCTTCACGTTGAACGAGTGGTCTCCGCCCTCGATCGCGACGTACTCGGCTCGCTCGCCCACCTTGCTCAGCACCTTCTTCAGGAGGTCCGCCCGCGCGAACGGGTCGGCCGTGCCGTGGAGGAACAGCATGGGTGCCTCGATCCGGTACAGGTGCTCGTCGCGGGCCCGTTCGGGCCTCCCGGGGGCGTGCAGCGGGTAGCCAAGGAACACGAGGCCGGCGGCGGGCATCCCGTCGGCCACGGCCATCGAGGCGATGCGGCCTCCGAGCGACTTTCCCCCGGCCAGCACGGGGCGGCCGTTGGATCGGGCCTTCCCTGCCTCGAAGGCCGCCAGCCAGGTCGCGCGGAGCACCCCCTCGGGGTCGGGCGAGCGCCGGCCTTTCTCGATGTAGGGGAAGTTGAACCGGAGGGTAGCCACCTTCGCGTCGGCGATGGCCCGGCAGAAGCCGGCCATGAACGGGTGATCCATCCCCGCACCGGCGCCGTGCGCCAGCACTAGGGTGGCCACGGCGCCGCCGGGCGCGGTCCAGGCGGTGCCGACCGTCCCGGACCCGGTGTCGATCTGGGCGCGCACCTCGGGTGTGGCCATGTCTGCCATGATTCTCCCCGATGGCGGGGACGCTGTACCTCGGGACCTCGGGGTTCGC
>JBOGVI010000040.1:0-3001 GCA_050692695.1 Actinomycetota bacterium | reverse complement strand
CCACGTGGGCGTAGTGGCGGGCATCGGTCTGGTACTCCACGTGGGCGATGGCGATGGTGATGCCCCGCTCCCGCTCCTCGGGGGCCTTGTCGATCTGGTCGAAGGGGGTGAAGTCGGCCAGGCCCCGCTCCGCCAGCACCTTGGTGATGGCCGCGGTGAGGGTGGTCTTGCCGTGGTCGATGTGCCCGATGGTGCCGATGTTCACGTGGGGCTTGTTCCGCTCGAACTTCTTCTTTGCCATGGCTTCCCCTCTACTCCCCTCGTACCCGGGCCACGATCTCCTTCGAGATCTGGGCCGGAACCTCCATGTAGGCGTGGAGCTGCATCGGCGTGTGGGAGGCGCGTCCCTGGGTCCGGGAGCGCAGCTCCGTGGCGTAGCCGAACAGCTCGGCAAGCGGCACCCGCAACCTGATGGCCTTCATGCCCCGGTCGTCGATCCGCTCGATCCTGCCCCGGCGGGCGGTGACGTCGCCCATCACCTCGCCCATGAACTCCTCGGGGGTCACGACCTCGAACTCCATGACCGGCTCGAGCAGCACGGGGTCGGCCCGGCGGGCCGCCTCCTTCAGGGCCATCGAGCCGGCGATCTTGAAGGCGATCTCCGACGAGTCCACCTCGTGGTGGGACCCGTCCACCAGGGTGGCCCGAACGTCCACCAGGGGGTAGCCGGCCAACACGCCGGACTCGCAGGCCTCCTGGATGCCCTGGTCCACCGAGGGGATGTACTCCCGGGGGATCGCTCCCCCCACGATCTTGTTCACGAACTCGTAGCCGCCCCCCTGGCCGGTGGGCTCGAGGTCGATGGATACGTCCCCGTACTGCCCCCGGCCGCCCGTCTGCCGGATGAACCGGCCCTGGACCTTGTGGACGGCCTTGCGGATGGTCTCCCGGTAGGCGACCTGCGGCTTGCCGACGTTGGCGCCAACGTTGAACTCGCGGGTCAGGCGGTCCACCAGGATCTCCAGGTGCAGCTCCCCCATGCCGGAGATGATGGTCTGGCCCGTCTCGTCGTCGTACTTCACGACGAACGTGGGGTCCTCGTCGGCCAGCTTGCCGAGGGCGTTGCCCAGCTTGTCCTGGTCGGCCTTGGTCTTGGGTTCGACGGCGACCGAGATCACCGGGGTGGGGAACGCGATCGACTCGAGGACGATGGGATTCGCCGGGTCGCACAGCGTGTCGCCCGTGGTCGAGTGCTTCAGTCCCACTACGGCCACGATGTCGCCGGTGAACGCGGCCTCCTTGTCCTCCCGGTGGTTGGCGTGCATCTGGAGGATGCGGCCAACGCGCTCCTTCCGGTCCTTCGTCGAGTTGTGGACGTGCGCTCCCGCCCGGACGACGCCCGAGTACACGCGGAAGTAGGTCAGCCGACCGACGTACGGGTCGGACATGATCTTGAACGCCAGGCCCGAGAACGGCTCGTTGTCGTCCGGCTTTCGCTGAGCCGGCGCGCCGGAGGGCGTGTGCCCCTCGACCGGAAGGACCTCTACCGGCGACGGCAGGTAGGCCACGATGGCGTCGAGCAGGGGCTGGATGGCCTTGTTCTTGAACGCGCTGCCGCACAGCACGGGCACCCCCTCGCCGGACAGGGTGGCCCGGCGGATGGCCCGGCGGAGCTCCTCCACCTCGGGCTCGTCCTCGTGAACGAACTTGTCCATGAGGGCCTCGTCGTGGTCGGCCAGCTTCTCGAACAGCTGGTGGTGGGCCTGGCGGGCCCGCTCCAGCTCCTCGGCGGGGATGTCGGAGGACTCCCACTCCTCGCCCATCTCGCTGGTCCATCGGTGGGCCTTCATCTCCACGAGGTCGATGACTCCCTCGAAGCGGGCCTCGCTGCCGAGCGGCAGCTGGATGACCAGGGGGTTGGCGTGGAGGCGGTCCACCATCATCTGGACCGTCCGGCCGAAGTCGGCCCCGGTACGGTCCATCTTATTCACGAAGCAGATCCGGGGAACGCGGTACCGGTCGGCCTGGCGCCAGACCGTCTCCGTCTGCGGCTCCACGCCGGCCACCGCGTCGAACACCGCGATGGCCCCGTCGAGGACGCGGAGCGACCGCTCCACCTCCACGGTGAAGTCCACGTGGCCGGGGGTGTCGATGATGTTGATCCAGTGGCCCTTCCACTGGCAGGTGGTGGCGGCCGAGGTGATGGTGATGCCCCGCTCCCGCTCCTGCACCATCCAATCCATCTGGGCCGTGCCCTCGTGGACCTCGCCGATCTTGTAGGCCTTGCCGGTGTAGTACAGGATCCGCTCGGTCGTGGTGGTCTTGCCCGCGTCGATGTGCGCCATGATCCCGATGTTCCGGGTCCGGGCGAGCGGATATTCCCGGAGCACGAGGTCCTTGCCGGACCGTCCGGTCTGACGTCCCTTGACTTCCTGTGTCGCTTCCACCACGTCGACCTTCTCCGCGGGGGTGGCCACTAGCTCACCCCCTCACCAAACGCCGGGCCCGAGAGCCCGGCACGAGCGTTTCCCTCGATCACCATCGGTAATGCGCGAACGCCTTGTTCGCCTCCGCCATCTTGTGCATGTCCTCACGCCGTTTCACCGAAGCGCCCTGGCCCTGGGAGGCGTCCATGATCTCGCCCACCAGGCGCTCGGGCATCGAGTGCTCCTTGCGGGCCCGCGCGTAGTTCACCAGCCAGCGGAGCGCGAGCGTGGTGCCCCTGGTCGGCCGGACCTCCACCGGGACCTGGTAGTTGGCGCCACCTACCCGCCGGGACCGCACTTCCAGCATGGGCCGCACGTTCTCCACGGCCTTCTTGAGCGTGATCACCGGGTCGTTCGCGGTGCGCTCGGAGATGACCTCAAGGGCCGAGTAGACGGTCCGCTCGGCCAGCGACTTCTTCCCGTCCAGGAGGACCTTGTCGATGAGCTGCGTCACCAGAGGGTTCTGGTAGACGGGGTCGGGCTCGACCTCTCGACGTACGGCAGGGCCCTTGCGCGGCATGGCTACTCGCCCGCCCTCTTCGCGCCGTACCGGGACCGGGCCTTCCGTCGATCCC
>JBOGVI010000039.1:0-4095 GCA_050692695.1 Actinomycetota bacterium | reverse complement strand
TCCGGGAGGAGCGGCGCCAGCGCGAGGTGGAGGCCCGGGAGGAGGAGATCGCCACCGCCCCCACGGCCACCGGCCTCCTCGACGTCCTGCCCGAGGGGTACGGGTTCCTGCGGACCTCCGGCTACCTGCCGGGGTCGGAGGATATCTACGTGTCGCTTTCACAGGTCCGCCGATTCATGCTCCGCAAGGGCGACGTCGTGACCGGCAAGGTCCGTCAGCCCAAGGACAACGAGAAGTACTTCGCGCTTCTCCAGATCGAGAGCGTGAACGGGGTGGACCCCGAGACGGCCAAGCAGCGGCCCAGCTTCGAGAAGCTGACGCCGCTGTTCCCGCACGAGCGGTTCCGCCTGGAGACCGCCCCGAACGCGGTGACCGAGCGGATCATGGACATGGTCGCGCCGATCGGCAAGGGCCAGCGCGGGATGGTGGTTTCGCCGCCCAAGGCCGGCAAGACCACCGTCCTCAAGAGCATCGCGAACGGCATCATCTCCTCCAGCCCCGATACCCACGTGATCGTGCTGCTGGTGGACGAGCGGCCCGAGGAGGTCACCGACTGGCAGCGGACGGTGGAGGCCGCCGAGGTCGTGTACTCCACGTTCGACAAGCCTGCCGACCAGCACATCCAGGTCACGGAGCTGGTCCTGGAACGAGCCAAGCGGCTGGCCGAGATGGGCAACGACGTGGCCATCCTGCTGGACTCGATCACCCGTCTGGCCCGGGCCTACAACCTGGCCGCGCCGGCATCCGGCAAGATCCTGTCGGGCGGTGTGGACTCCACCGCGCTGTACCCGCCGAAGCGGTTCTTCGGCGCGGCGCGGAACATCGAGGAGGGCGGGAGCCTCACCATCATCGCGAGTGCGCTCGTCGAGACCGGGTCGCGGATGGACGAAGTCATCTTCGAGGAGTTCAAGGGCACGGGGAACATGGAGCTCCGCCTGGACCGGGCGTTGGCCGAGAAGCGCATCTTCCCGGCCATCAACGTCGAGGCCTCGGGCACCCGCAAGGAGGAGCTGCTTATGCCCCAGGAGGAGCTGGCCCTGGTGTGGCGGCTCCGCCGTGTCCTGCACGCGCTCGAGGCCGGGGCGGCCCTGGAGCTCCTGGTGGACAAGATCCGGGCCACCAAGTCCAACGAGCAGTTCCTGAAGGAGATCGCCAAGGCGCCGGCGTCGTAAGCTGGCCGGAAAGAACGAACAGGAGAGACGAAGCGATATGAAGCAAGGTATCCACCCCGAATACGTGATGGCGACCGTGCACTGCTCCTGTGGGAACACATTCACCACGCGTTCCACCAAGCCGGAGTTGCGGGTCGAGATCTGCTCGAACTGCCACCCCTTCTACACGGGCAAGCAGAAGCTCGTCGACACCGGCGGTCGTGTGGAGCGCTTCCAGCGCCGGTACGGGCAGCGGTCCGCGCCCCCGGGCTGATCGCCGCCTCGCCGATGGGCGACGACCGGCCCCAGGCCGAGCGCCATTCCTACGGCGGCCAGGCCGTCATGGAGGGCGTCATGATGCGCGGCCGCGACGTGTGGGCGGTAGCGGTCCGCACGCCCGACCGGTCGATCCACGTGGAATCCCACCAGATCCACTCGGTCGCCAAGCGGCATCCCATCCTGCGCAAGCCCTTCTTCCGGGGGGTCATCGCGCTCGGCCAGGCCATCTCCATCGGTGTTCGCGCCCTGTCCATCTCCGCGAATCGATCCTCGCCGGAGGACGTGCAACTGTCGTCGCGCCAGATGGCGCTCTCGATGGGCGTCGCCATGGTCCTGTTCATCGGCATCTTCATCGTGGGACCGGCCGTCGCGTTCCGGTGGGTGGGCCGGAACGTCGGATCGAGCGTGCTGGTGAACGCGATGGAGGGCGTGTTCCGGGTCCTGCTGTTCCTGGGGTATCTCGTCTTGATCGGCCGGGCCAAGGAGATCCGGCGGGTCTTCGAGTACCACGGTGCCGAACACAAGACCATCGCAGCCTACGAACGAGACGAGCCCCTGGTCCCGGAGCGGGTCGACCGGTACTCCACCCTCCACGTGCGGTGCGGCACGAACTTCCTCCTGATCGTGATGGTGGTGGCGATCCTAGTGTTCGCGCTGTTCGGGAACCCCGGGCTGTGGTGGCGGATCGGGTCCCGCATCGTTGCCATCCCCATCATCGCCGGGCTGGCCTTCGAGGTGCTCCGCCTGGGCGCGCGGTATGAGCGCTCGCGGTTCATGCGGGCCGTGATGGCTCCGGGCCTGTGGCTCCAGAAGATCACCACCCGGCCGCCGGACCACGGGCAGATCGAGGTGGCCATCGCCTCCTTCAACGAGGTGCTGCGGCGCGAGGCCGAGCTCCGGGCGGCGGAGGCCTGAGCCGGGAGATCGCCGCAGGTCATTGAATCGGCGCCCGTGCGGCCTAGAGTGTTCAGGGCGGTCCCTCAGGAACCAGGACCAGGAGGTTGCCCATGTCCCCGGCTGAGCTCGATCTCCCCGTCCTGCTCGCGCCGGAGCAGATCCGCCGGCGCGAGTTCGTCACCACGCGCCGCGGCTACGACCCGGACCAGGTCCGCGACTACCTCGAGCAGATCGCTTCGCAGATCGAGGACATGGAGGCCATGCTTCGAGAGGCTCGCCTGGAGGCCGAGGCGGCGCTCGTGGCCGGGGCCACCACCAAGACCGATCCCTACGAGGAGCTCGGTCGCCGGATCGAGGGCCTCCTCCGCTCCGCCGACCAGGAGGCCGACCGGATCCGACGGGAGGTGAGGGAGGAGGCCGAGCGGGTCCTCCGCGAGGCTCGGGCCGATGCCGACCGCATCCGGCTCGACGCGCAGATCAGGGCGGACGAGGCCACGGAGCAAGCCGAGCGGGCCCTCCGGGATGCCCGGCTGCGGGCCGACCGCACCGTGGCTGGCCTGTCCAGCCGCCGCGAAGAGCTGGTCAACCAGCTGGCCGTGATGCAGGAACGGCTCCTCGGGGTGGCCAAGGACCTCGAACAGACCATCGAGCGCCGGGAGGAAGCGGCCGGCATGGCCTCGTCCCTGATGAGCGACACGTGGGGCGGCTGGGTGGTCGTTCCCAAGGACGATAACGAGGCCGGGTCCCCCGCAGACCAGGCGAAGCCGAAGGAACCGCCGGCCGTCGAGCCTCCCTCCGTCGAGCAGCCAACCGAGCAGTTGTTCACATCACCGGACATGGTCGACCTCACGTTCCCGGAGATCCCCCCCCTCGATCTTGGCTGGGACGACGAGGACGACTGAGGAGGGGCGGGGCCCACCCCCGCCCCTCCCCAGTTTCGGATAATCGGGTCCATGGACCTCGCATCCCGTCTGTCCGAGATCGAGTCGCGGTACGAACGGCTCTCCGCGGAGATGGCCTCCCCCGAGTCGTCCCGTGACCTCGACCGCCTTCGCCGGCTGGGCAAGGACCTCGCCGAGCTGGAGGAGATCGTCGTCCCGTACCGCGAGTACACGGCCGCCCTCCGTCAGATGGATGAGGCCCGGGGCATGGCCGGGGAGGAGAAGGACCCCGAGATGGCCGCGTTCCTTCGGCGAGAGGCCGAGGCCGCCGAGGCCACGGTGACGTCGCTTCGCGCCCGGCTCGAGCAGCTCCTCGTCCCCAAGGACCCCAACGACGAGCGGGACGTCATCGTGGAGATCCGGGCCGGCGCCGGCGGCCAGGAGGCCGCGCTTTGGGCGGGAGAGCTGTTCGAGCTGTACCGCCGGTTCGCCGAGCGGCACAGGTGGAAGACCGACGTGCTCTCGGCCTCGCCTTCGGACCTCGGCGGCTTCAAGGAGGTGGTCTTGGAAGTCAGGGGCAAGGGCGCGTACTCGAGGCTGAAGCACGAATCCGGCGTCCACCGCGTGCAGCGCGTGCCGGTCACGGAGTCCAGTGGCCGCATCCACACGTCAACTTCCACCGTCGCCGTGCTTCCGGTGGCCGATGAGGTGGACGTGGAGATCAAACCCGAGGACCTGAGGATCGAGGTGTTCCGCTCCTCGGGCCCGGGCGGGCAGTCCGTCAACACCACCGACTCCGCCGTCCGCGTCGTGCACCTTCCGACCGGCATCAGGGTCGAGTGTCAGGAGGAGCGCTCGCAGTTGCAGAACCGGGAGAAGGCGATGCG
>JBOGVI010000038.1:0-9300 GCA_050692695.1 Actinomycetota bacterium | reverse complement strand
GCGTCCCCTGTGAGCAGCACGCAGAAGGTGTCGGCGCCGAGCCGAGCCGCGATGTCGACCTCGCGCACCGCAGTTTGGAGCATCGCGGCGGTGTCGGCCAGGAGCCGGGAGCCCTCAGTCGTGCCGTACGTCTCGCTCACCTCGGGCAGGTCCTCCAACCGGACGAGCAGGAGGACGACCGGCTGCCCGGTACGGTCCGCCAACCGGAGGTAACGGGTGGCGAGCTGCTCGAACCCCTGGGCGTTGAACAAGCCCGTGAGCTCGTCGATCACGGTGCGCCGGCTCAGCTCGGCCTGGAGCCGGTGGCGCTCCAGCGCGTACCGGATCGTCCGCCGAAGGACCTCGCCGTCGAGGTCGGCCTCCGTGACGAAGTCCACGGCGCCCGCGGCCAAGGCGGCATCGGCGCCGCGGTCGTCGTCCGTTCGCACGACCGCAACGATCGGTAGGTGGGGAGGCCGGTCCCGCAGTGCGGCGATTGTTTCGGAGCCCTTCCCATCCGGGAGGTCGAGGGCGAACAGAACCACGTCGACCCCACCTGCGTCCAGGCGGCGTAACCCTCCGTCGAGATGGTCGGAGGCCTCGACCGCGAACCGGACGTCCTCCGAACCGGCGAGCGCCGCGCGCGCCCGCTTCACTCGCGCGTCGTCGGCGTCCAGGGCGAGGACGGTCAGGACGGTGCTCGCTCCCTCCGACATCGGCCATAGCTTAGGCCGAAGGGTGCGACGTTCAGCGCACCTGGCGCGCGATGACTTCGATGGCCGAGGGGTTCTCCAGGCTCGACAGGTCGCCGGGGTCCTCGCGGGCGACGGTGGCTCGGATCGCACGGCGGAGGATCTTCGCCGAGCGCGTCTTGGGAAGCTCCGGGACGAATACGATCCGCGACGGCTTGAACGCCTTCCCGAGGTCCTGGGTGACGAGGCCCGAGAGCTCGTCGGCGAGCCAGTCGCCGGTGTCGGCGCCGGGCTTGGTCACGACGAAGCACCAGATGGCCTCGCCCTTGATCGGGTCGGGGATGCCCACAACCGCGGACTCGGCCACCGCCGGGTGCCCGGCCAGGATGCTCTCCACCTCCGCCGGACCGAGCCGCTTGCCGGCCACGCTCATCGTGTCGTCGGACCGCCCGTGGAGGAACCAGAACCCGTCCTCGTCCACGCTCGACCAGTCCCCGTGGACCCACACGCCCGGCCAGCGCCGCCAGTACGTGTCGAGGTACCGCTCGGGGTCGCCCCACACGCCGCGGGTCATGGCCGGCCAGGGCTGCTTGCATACGAGCTCGCCGACCTCCCCCCGCGCCACTCGCTTCCCGTCCGGGCCGAACACGTCGACGTCCATGCCGAGGGCCGGGCCCCGGAGCGTGCAGGGCTTGAGGTCGCAGATGGGGAGCGGCGAGAGGAAGCACGCGCCGACCTCGGTCCCGCCGGACAGGTTGATGATCGGCAGCTTGCCGTGGCCCACCGTCTCGAAGAACCACCGGTACGGCTCGGGGTTCCACGGCTCCCCGGTGGAGGCCAGGATGCGGAGCGACGACAGGTCGTGCTTCCGCACCTCCTCCTCGCCGGCCGGGATCAGGGCGCGGATCAGGGTGGGGGAGACCCCGAGGGTCGTGATGCGGTGGCGCTCCACCATGTCCCAGATGCGGTCGGGGCCCGGATGGTTCGGCGCCCCGTCGTACAGGAACACCGTGGAGCCCAGTGCCGTGGCCCCCACGATCTCCCACGGGCCCATGATCCACCCCAGGTCGGACACCCAGAACAGGACCTCGTCGGGATGCAGGTCGACCTGGTACGCGACCTCCTCGGCGATCTTGACCAGGAACCCCCCGTGCACGTGCACGGCGCCCTTGGCTCGCCCGGTCGTGCCGCTGGTGTAGGCGATGAACAGCGGGTGCTCTGGGTCGAGGCGCTCGGTCTCGAACCGATCCGGCTGCCCCGAAAGCAGCTCGTCCCACGGCACGTCGCGGCCCCTGGTCCACGGGGCGTCCTCACGACCCAGCCTGGACCACACCAGCACGTGCTCCACGGACGGACACACGCCCGCGGCCTGGTCGGCGACCTCCTTCATCCGGACGGTCTTCCCCCGACGGGGGAACCCGTCGGCGGTGACCAGCAGCCGGGCCCCGGCGTCTTGGAGGCGCTGGGCCACGGCGTCGGCCCCGAAGCCGGAGAAGATGGGGAGCCACACCGCGCCGAGCTTCGCGCACGCCATCACCGTGGCGACGGCCTCTGGCGACATCGGGAGGAAGATCCCCACGGCGTCGCCCTTCGCGATGCCCAGGGACGCGAGGCCGTTCGCCAGGCGGTCGGAGATCTCGCGGAGCTCGCGGTAGGTGACGCGCCGGACCTCGCCCTCCTCGCCTTCCCAGAGGACGGCCACGGCGTCGGGGGTGCGCTCCGCCCACCGGTCCACGCAGTTGTGGGCGAGGTTCACGGAGCCGCCCCCGAACCACGTGGCCCACTCGATCCCGCCCGAGGTGTCGAGCACCTCCGAGTAGGGCTCGAAGAACTCGATCTCCAGGTCCCGCACGACCGAATCCCAGAACCAAGAGGCGTCGCCGACCGACTGGGCGAGCAGCTCCTCGTAGGTGGCGATGCCGTGCGTGCGCATGAATCGCGTGACGTTGGCCCGCTCCAGGTACTCCTGCGAGGGTCTCCATACGATCGTCACGACGGGGTCCTCTCGAGCTTCGTAGCCTGCGATACCCTTCCACCGCGAAGCGTATGTCCGACCGGAACGACCTGCAGCAAGGGCGCGAGGGGCACCCACACGTTCGGCATGCCTTCCTCGCGGCGACGGCGTCCATCTCATCGCTGGTGTTGGTGGTGAGCGCGCTCAGCATGGCGACGTACTTCTGGGCGCGTGAGAAGATCGATGTCATCCCGATCGACGCTCGGTCGCCCGGGTCAACACTGGCGCCCGACATCCTCGACGACCCGTGCACGACGCGCCCGTGCAACTACCTGCTGTTGGGCAGTGACTCACGGGCGGGACTGCCGCCGGAGGAGTACGGCGTCGATGAGCAGGTCGGGGTCTACCGGTCCGACACGATCATCGTCGTCCGCACCGACCCTCGTGAGGGCCGTGCCGTCATCCTCCACTTCCCCCGGGACCTGTGGGTCGAGATCCCCGGTCGCGGCCCGGGCAGGATCAATACCGCGTTCGGGGGTGGTGTGGAGGGGGGCGGACCGCAGCTGGTCGCGCGGACGATCCGGGACGTGACCGGCCTCCAGATCAACCACGTGTTGTACGTCGACCTCGAAGGGTTCCGGGGGGTGATCGACGCGATCGGGGGCATCCCGATGTGCGTTGACCGGCCGCTCTACGATCAGCTCGCCGGCCTCGACATCCGGAAGGCGGGTTGCTTCACGTTCGACGGCCGGACGGCGCTCGCGTACGTGCGAGCCCGACACCTCCCCGGCGACTGCATCCCCGACTTCGCCCGGATCGCCCGACAGCAGCAGTTCCTTCGGGCATTGCTGGCCAAGATCCTGACGCCCGGTCAGCTGGTCCATCTGCCTTCGACACTGGAGGCGGTGGTGGAGAACATCCGGGTCGACCCCGGGCTCCGCGACCTCGCGGAGCTCCTCTACCTTTCCGAGCAACTGAAGGGCATCAGCACCGGGGACGCCGACTTCCGTGTAGTGCCGACCGTGCCAGACAGTCTCTACGTGGATGGCGTCTTCACCAGCATCGTCCGTATGGTCCAGCCCGACGCTCGCGCGCTGTTCCGGAACCTCCGCCAGGGGCGTGCGCTGGGCGAGCTCGGCAGGGAGCAGCCGAGCACACCGCCGTCGCCCGCGAACATCCGCGTCGCCGTCTACGATGACGCATCGAACGGCACCGCGAACCGGGTGTTCAGCGTGGTGGAGCGGAGCGGCTTCGACGTCTCGCCGGGAATCCTGGACGCGGACGCGCTGGCGCCGGCGGTCGAGGAGGCCATCCTGCTGTTCCGGCCGGGTGCGGAGGACATGGCCAGGGTCGTCCAAGGCTTCGTCCCAAACCTCGAGATGCGCGAGGTGCCGGACGGCTTCCTGGGGGAGGCGGACGTGGGGCTCGTGATCACGCGGACCTTCCAGCCGGAGCGACCCGGCGCCGAGGGCGCATCGCCGCCGGCGTGCTGAATCGACGTCTGTAGGGGCGCGTCCGCTACATCCGGCGGAGGCTTGCCTCGGTGGCGGGGGTATACCATGCCTGCCGCCATGGCTCCCGAGCGATTCTCGGTCTTGCTGCCAGTCTACGCCGGCGATAGCCCCGAATTCCTGTCGCGCGCGTTCGACAGCATCACCGTCGACCAGGAGCGGCCGCCGGATGAAGTGGTCGTCGTTCGGGACGGGGCCCTCCCGGGCCCTCTCGCGGCCTGCCTCGAAAGCCTCATCGGCCGGTCGGCGGTGCCGGTGACGGTCGTCGAGTTACCCATGAACCGAGGCCTGGGATGGGCCTTGGAGGCAGGGATCGCCGCCTGCCGGTTCGACATCATCGCGCGGATGGATGCCGACGATATCTCCCTTGCCCAACGGTTCGCCGTTCAGGTGCCGCTGGTCGAGTCGGGGTTCGACGTGGTCGGCTCGGCGCTCGCCGAGATCGGAGTCGACGAGATGGACTTCCGGGGCATCCGCTGTCCGCCGCTCACCCATGCCGGGATCGCTCGGTTCGCCCGGTTCCACTCCCCGTTCAACCATCCCACCGTGGTGCTGCGCCGCTCCGCCGTGACCCGGGCCGGAGGGTACGTGCACGTGAGGGACTTCGAGGATTACTGGCTGTGGGTGCGCATGCTTGCCAGTGGGGCACAGGCCGCAAACGTCGGTCAGCCGCTGCTCCTCTATCGAGTTGGTGCGGGGGCTTACGAGCGGCGGGGCGGCTGGCGGTTGGTCCGCCCCGAGATCGACCTCCAGCTGCGGATGCGACGGCTGGGCTTCACGTCAAGGGCCCAGTTCATCCGGAACGTCTTCGTGCGCGGCACCTGGCGGCTGTGCCCGGTCTTCCTTCGCCGCCCACTCTACGGCCTTGTCTTCCGGCGCAGTGGCGGGCAGATGCCCATCGCCGACCGGTTGTGATGCGCGTCGCCATCACCGTCGAGCAGTCGTGGGCCGCGGTGCCGGGCGGCACGGCGCTTGCCACCATCGAGCTGGCACGAGCGCTCAAGACCCGTTCCGAACTCGACGTCCTGGGCGTGGCCGCCCGCCACTCTCGCCCGGCCCACAGGGACTGGGTCCCACCTGTTCCGGTCCATCATCTAGGGCTCCCGACGCTGGTCCTGTTCGAGGCATGGCACAAACTTCGGTGGCCACCGGTCGAGCGGGCCACCGGAGTCGTGGACGTTGTCCACGGGACGATCATCGCCGTGCCCGCGAGCCGGGCGCCGCTGGTGCTCACCATCCACGACCTGGCATTCCTGTCCTACCCCGCGCACTACACCCGGCGAGGCATCAGGTTCTTTCGGAAGGCCCTCGAGCTGGCGCGCCGCTACGCCAGGGTGGTCACCTGCCCCTCCCAGGCGACCCTGGGCGAGTGCCTGGACGCCGGATTCGAGATCGACCGGCTGCGCCTCGTGCCGTGGGGAGCGCGGGTCGAGCCGGTCACTCCATCGGACGTGGCGCGATCCCGGCGTCGATACGGGTTGGAGCGACCCTACGTGCTGTTCTGCGGCACCGTAGAGCCGCGGAAGAACCTGCACCGGGTGCTCGAGGCTTTCCGGGCACTCGACCATCACGACCTCGAGCTCGTGCTCGCCGGCCCCCAGGGATGGAAGGAGGACATCGGCGCCGCCATCGCAAGCCTCGGAGGGCGCGCACGGTGGCTGGGATCCGTACCGCGGCACGACCTTCACGCCGTGTACGCGAGGGCCGTGGCCGTCGTGTATCCGAGCCTGGTGGAGGGGTTCGGACTTCCGGTACTCGAAGCGATGGCCCACGGGGCCCCGGTGGTGACGTCAATCGGCACGGCGACCGAGGAGGTGGCACGAGACGCCGCTCTGCTGGTGGATCCCCTCGACGTCGACGCTATCGCCGGTGCGATCGACCGGATCGTCGGTGATCCGGACCTCGCTCGGCGGTTGGGGGAAGCGGGCCGCCGCCGTGCCGCCGCGTACACCTGGGACCGCACCGCCCAACTGATGCTCGCGGTGTATGCCGAGGCGGCGGGGTCCACGCCGTGAGGCGACTGCACGTCGGAGTCAATCTCCTGTACCTCAAGCCGGGCCGGATCGGCGGCAGCGAGGAGTACGTCTGGCGGCTGCTGCGAGCGCTCGAGACCGAAGCGGTCGATGACGTCGAGCTCACCCTGTTCGTGAACCGCCGGTTCCGGGCGGCCCACCCCGACTTGGCCGCCGCCCATCCGACCGTGGTGGCGCCGATCTCCGGTGACTCGCCTCCGGTCAGGATCGCAGTTGAGTCCTCCTGGCTCGCCTTGCAGACGGCCCGTCGCGCCCTGGACGTCGTGCACCATGTTGCCAACACCATCCCTCAGGTTCGTACCCGTCCGGCCGTCGTGACGATCCATGATCTCCAGCCCATCGTCTGGCCCCAGGACTTCGGCCGGATCAAGGGCGCCTATCTCCGAACTCGGCTCGGTCCGGCAGCTAGAGAGGCTCGCGTGGTCGCGACACCGAGCGACTACGTGCGTCGGCTGCTGATCGATCGGTTCGGCATCGACGGTGCGCGGGTGGTCGTGGTCCCTGCCCCGATCCTCTTCCGATCGATCGCGAGCGACGAGGTCCGGCCGCGTGATGCCGGGATCGAGGCCCCGTTCTTCGTGTATCCCGCCATCACGCATCCCCACAAGAACCACGTCACGCTTCTCCGGGCGTTCGCTCGGGTGGCCTCGGTCCACCCGAAGGTCTGCCTCGTTCTCACCGGGGGGCGGGGGGAACGGGAGGAGGCGGTTCTGGAAGAGATCGGCCGGCTCGGCCTGGGCGGCCGGGTACGCCGGGTCGGCCGGGTCCCGCGTGCCGACCTCGACGTCATGCTCGGCCGGGCGGTCGCCCTGACCTTTCCATCCCGCCACGAGGGGTACGGCCTGCCCGTGGCCGAGGCCATGGCCCTGGGGTGCCCGGTGATCGCTTCCCGCAGCACTGCCGTTCCCGAATTGGTGGGCGAGGCCGGCCTCCTCGTCGACCCGGACGACATCGACGGGTGGATCGACGCCATGCTGCGTGTCCTCGACGACGCCGACTTCCGAGCCGGCTTGATCGGCGCAGGTCATGACCGGGTGAGGTCCCTGACGCCGGCCGAGGCCGCGCGCCGATTGGTCACGGCGTATCGGCTGGCTGCGCAGGGCGACTAGACCTCTCGCCGAGCCGGCCAAAGTGGGTGGTACGCTGCCCGCCCCATGGCCGACACTGCCGATCACGGGGGGACGGGAAGCGACGCCCGCCTCGCCCTGGAGCGCGAGCTGTACTGGGCCGAAGACGCCACCCCCCGAACCAACCTCAGCACGCAGGAGCTCCGGGTGGCGCTTCACGAGTTCGCTGCTGTGATGAGGGCGGACGAGCGGGCGATCATCCCCCGGGACGAGCCCCTGCTCGGGTCGGCCAGGCGCTGGAGGCGCCAGTTCAAGGGCGGCATGTACTACTTCCTCAGGCCGATCACGCACCGCTACGACCGGCTGCTCGGGGATCTCGCCACGCTGAACCGGATGCTTGCCGATCGCCTGGCGGACGCGGAGGCCGAGGTGCACCGGCTCCGGGAGATCGTGGAGGGACGGGAGGCCCCGCGCGAGGAGGACGGCTGATGCGTGTGGCCGTCTGCCACCCACAGACGCCGTTCGTGAAGGGCGGGGCCGAGACCCACGCGGAGCAGCTCGTCCGGGCTCTTCGGCACGCCGGCCATGAGGCAGAGCTCGTGTACGTGGCCGGCAAGTGGTACCCGGGGACCGAGCTGGTCCACCAGATGGGGGTGTGGCGGAGCCTTGACCTCTCCGAGTCGAACGGTCTGCCCATCGACGCCGTGATCCCCCTGAAGTTCCCGGCGTACCTCATCAAGCACGAGCGGAAGATCGTGTGGCTGATCCACCAGCACCGCACGGCGTACGAGCTCTGGGACCACCACGAGTACGCCGATCTCGCCCGTCAGGAGGACGCGACGTTGGTCCGCGACATGATCCACGCCGCCGACCGCATCGCGCTTGGTGAGGCGAAGCGGGTCTTCACGAACTCGAAGAACGTCCAGCAGCGGCTGTGGACATCGCTCCGGCTCCCCGCCGAGCCGCTCTATCATCACTCGCCCATCTCCGAGGTGCTCATGAGGGCGGAGGCTGGGCCACCCGGCGATGAGATCGTGTTCCCCAGCCGGTTCGAAAGCCTGAAGCGCCAGTCACTTGCCGTCGACGCGATGCGGCACGTGCAAACCGACGTGCGCCTCGTGCTCGTGGGGAAGGGTCCGCAGGAGGATGCGCTCCGCCGGCAGATCAGCGACCACAAGCTCCAGGATCGCGTGTCGATCGAGGTGTGGCCCTCCGATGCACGGCTCGAGAAGCTCCTCCTTGGCGCCCTCGGCGTGTACTACGGTCCGTTCGACGAGGACTACGGGTACGTCACGATCGAGGGGTTTGCCGCCTGGAGGCCGGTGGTCACGCTGGAGGACAGCGGCGGGCCGCTCGAGTTCGTCCGGGACGGCGAGACCGGCCTCGTGGCGGTGCCGGATCCACTGGCGATCGCGGAGGCATTCGACCGCCTGTACGCCGACCGGGCCCTGGCCGCTCGCCTCGGTGTCGCCGGCCGGAACCTGATCGAACGGGAGGTGCCGTCGTGGTCGGAGATCGTGGCCCGACTGCTCGCCTGATCCGCCGGCTGGTCCGGGCCCGACCGATCACGAGGCCGCCCGTCCCCCGCCTCGCATTCCTCTCGCCCATGCCCCCGGCTGCCAGCGGCATCGCCACCTACTCGAGGGCCGTGCTGGAAGGGCTGGACCGGATCGGGCTCCGCCAGCGGTATCCCATCGACGTGGTCTGGCCCATCAAGCCCACCCACGACGCCACGATCCCCGTCTATCGGCTGGGCATCTACCATCTCGGCAACAACGTCGACTTCCACTCGGACATCTACCGACTGGCGATGTTCAACCCCGGGCTCGTCGTCCTCCACGACCTGGGAATCGACGATTTCATCCGGGCCCTCGTGGGCCGTGGCGAGCCCCTCGGCCACCGGGCCAGACGGGAGGCCGTCACCCTCGCCCCGCGCCTGTCCCTTCCCGAGGCCCTGGCCAACGACTCCCTTCGTCGGCCGTGGTGTGCCGACGTTGCCCGGCACGCCCGTGGCGTCATCGTGCACTCGCAGTTCTGTCGGCGGTATCTCCTCGACTTCGGGTG
>JBOGVI010000037.1:0-5888 GCA_050692695.1 Actinomycetota bacterium | reverse complement strand
TGCCCCTCCTTGCCGATCGCGAGCGACAGCTGGTAGTCCGGAACGATGACGAGCGCCGTCTGGGTCGTGGGGTCCGTGATGACCTCCTTCACCTTCGCCGGCTGGAGCGCGTTGGCCACGAACTGCGCCGAGTCGCCGCTCCACGGCACGACGTCGATCTTCTCGCCACGGAGCTCGTTCACCACCATGCGCACGCGAGACCCCTTGGGGCCGACGCACGCGCCGACCGGGTCCACGGCGGGCTCCCGAGACGCCACGGCGATCTTCGAACGGTGTCCGGGCTCCCGGGCGACCTCCTTGATCTCGACGATGCCCTCCTCGATCTCGGGGACCTCCATTTCGAAGAGCTTTCGGAGCAGGCCGGGATGGGATCGCGACACCACGATCTGCGGCCCCTTCGCCCCCTTGCGGACCTCGGTGATGTACGCCTTCACCCGTTCCCCGTGCCGGATCTGCTCGGAGGGGATCTGCTCCGTGTGCGGCAGCAACGCCTCCACCTTGCCGAGGTCGAGGAGCACGCTCCTCCGGTCCCGCTCCTGCGCCTGCACGATGCCGGTCACCACGTCGCCCTCGCGGCCGGCGAACTCCTCGTAGGTCATCTCGCGTTCCGCGTCTCGGAGCTTCTGGAAGATCACCTGCTTCGCGGTCTGGGCGCCGATCCGGCCCTTGAACTCATCGGTGACCTCGACTTCCTTCTCCGAGACCACCTCGGTCACGACCTCGCCCTCGGCGCTCTCCTTCTCGGTGAGCTCCTGGATCCACACCCGAAGGTCGCCAGTCTCGGGGTCGATGGACGCTCGGACGCCGAACGTCTCCTCGTCGAGGTCGGGGTGCTGCTGCTTCCACCACGACTTGTAAGCGGAGGCCATGGCCTCCTCCAGCCCGGCGAGGATCGTCTGGAAAGCGATCCCCTTCTCGCGCTCCAGCTCCCGGAGTGCCGCGATCATCTCGGCGTTCATCGTCTGCTCCTGTCGGGACCCCATTCGAAGACGGTCCGAGCCGACGCGACGTTCGCGTACGGGGCGCGCAGCTCTCCGCCGTCGGTGGCGATCACGATCGCCTCCGCGTCGGCCGAGACCAGCGCGCCCGTGTGGATCTTCGAACCCGCGATGGGTTCCACCGTCTTCACCTTCACCTGCTCACCCACGCTGCGCTGGAAGTGTCGCGGCAGCCTGAGCGGCCGCTCCAGGCCGGGCGAGCTCACTTCGAGCTGGTACCGGCCGCGCCCGAAGTCCTCCAGGTCCAGCCGGCGTGAGAGGCGTTCGGACATCTCGGAGATGGTGTCCACGTCGATCCCGCCGTCCCGGTCGACCGTCACCCGAAGCACCATCCGGCCCGCTTCTTTGCGGAAGGTGACCTCCCAAAGCTCCAGTCCCGCCGACTCGACCACCGGCCGGACCAGCGCCTCCGCGTCCATCTCGCCCCTCGAAAAAGAAAGTGGGCGCGAGCCCACTTCCGAAAAAAACCGCTCCTCGTCCGGGTTGGAGTATACCGGAAGCGCTGCTCAGCGGGCACGCTACAGGGCCCGGCGCTGACCTCCGGGCCGGTTCCAGTGATCGCGTCGGCGTAACCTCATCACCATCCGGGAGTCGTCCCACCCCCGGTGCATCCTGATGCCGAGCTCCCCGCAGGCCGCCTCGGCATGCTCCTCGGAGGGGAACTCGTCACGGACCCAGTTCCCGTCGACGTCGATCAGCAGGAGGTCCCAGGTCCGCAGGCCGACGTGCTGCACCACGGCCTCGACCTCAGGATGAAGCTTCACGAACTCTCGGAGGGTGCTCGATGCTCCGACGGACACGGCCCGAGCGTACCCGGGCTACGGGGCGGCGGCCAGCAGGTCTCCGGCCGCCTGCGCCGCCCGGTCGAGGGGGGACGAGGACCGCTCCCCCGTGGCCCGCATCTTCAGGTCGACCGTTGCCTTCTCGATGCCCCGCCGGCCCACCACGACCTGGAGCGGGAAGCCGATCAGGTCGGCGTCGGCGAACTTCACGCCCGCAGTCTCGTCGCGGTCGTCGATCAGCGCTTCCACGCCCTTTTCGCCGAGCTCGCGATAGATCCGCTCGCCCACTCCCATCACTTGCTCATCGTCGCGGTTCGCAACGATCACGACCGCGTGGTACGGAGCGACGGTCTTCGGCCAGGCCAGGCCGGACTCGTCATGATGCTGCTCGGCTACGGCGGAGACGATCCTGGAGATCCCGATCCCGTAGCAGCCCATCAGGAAGGGCCGCTCCATGCCGTCCTCGTCCACGAAGGTGGCCTTCAGCGGCTCGGAGTACTTCGTCCCGAGCTGGAAGGTGTGGCCGACCTCGATGGAGCGGCCGATCCGCAAGAGACCCCCGTCCCTGGGGCACCGGTCGCCCTCGGCCACGGTGGCCAGGTCCTCCCATCGGTCGACCGCGAAGTCGCGACCAGCGGCCGCTCCCGTCACGTGGTAGTCGACCTTGTTCGCGCCGGTGACCCAGGAGGGTTGCCCGCGCACGCGGTGATCGGCCACGATCGTGGCTCCACTGAGGCCCTGGGGACCGACGTATCCCTTGGCCAGGCCGTGTCGCGCGAAGTCGGCGTCCTCGAGCATCCGAACCTCCGCCGGGGCGAAGGCCCGGCGGAGCTTGCCCTCGTTCACCTCGCGGTCCCCTGGGACCAGGACCACGACGAGCCGGCCTTCGATCTCGTGGGCCATGGTCTTCAACATCCGCTCGGCCGGCACACCGAGGAGAGCTACGACGTCCCGGATGCCGGGCGCGTCCGGCGTGTAGACAACGGTGAGCGGGTCGTTCTCGAACCGGGCTTCCTTCGGGGGCGCGGCTGTGGCCGCCTCCAGGTTCGCCGCGTAGTCGCAGGTGCTGCACGCCACGAAGAGGTCCTCACCGACCTCCGCCGGAGCCATGAACTCGTGGTTCTCGTCGCCCCCGATCAGCCCGGGATCGGCCTCGACGACGATGAAGTCGAGGCCGCACCGGACGAAGCTCGCCCTGTATGCGCTGACCATCTTCTGGTAGCTCAGGCCCAGCCCCTCGACGTCGCGATCGAACGAGTACGCGTCCTTCATCAGGAACTCCCGAGCCCGGAGCAGGCCGGACCTGGGCCTGGCCTCGTCTCGGTACTTCCACTGGATCTGATACAGGTTCACCGGCAGGTCGCGGTAGGACGAGTACTCGTTCCCGACCAGCGGGGTCACGACCTCCTCGTGGGTCGGCCCCAGGCCGAGCTCCCGCCCGGCCCGGTCGTGCAGGATGAACATGAGCTGCTCGGCGGCGTATGCCTCCCACCGACCGGTGACGTGCCACGGTTCGGAGGGAACGATGGCCGGCATCCGGATCTCCTGGGCCCCGGCACGGTCCATCTCCTCCCGCACGATCCGCTCGACCTTCCGAACCGTCCGAAGGCCCAGGGGAAGGAACGTGTACACGCCGGACATCAGCTGGCGCATGAACGCCGCACGCAGCAGCAGCTTGTGCGAGGGGGCTTCGGCCTCGGCCGGCTCCTCGCGCAGGGTACGCGCGAACAGCTCCGACATCCTCATGGGGCACTCAGGATACCGGGCGCCGGTTCACGAACGAGGAGTTCTCCGCGGTCTCAGAGGTGGCGGACCAGGTCCACGGTCTGCTGCCAGTCGGCCGTCGGTCCCGACCCGTCCGACTTCGCGTATTGGTTGACCACCGCCATCACGGCCGGGTCCAGGGGGCTCCGGGAGATGCCGTTGTAGTCCCCCCACCGCTCCGGGCCCTTGCCCGTCTCCATCCGAGCGGTGCCCGCCGCGAGCAGCACGATCTCCGCGGTGGTCGAGCCCGGCGCCACCTCGGCCACGTAGGCCGACAGGTACTCGCCGGTGATCCGGCTCGCCCGGCTGTACGTGACGAACAGGTTGCCCGATCCATCCGTTCCGACGACCGGCCAGCCGGCGTCCGTCTCCGGCGTGCCGACGACCCCGGTCCGAGCGACCGTGGAAGAGGTGAGCACCGACTCCGGCGCCACCTCGTACCAGCGGATGACGGACTCCGCGTAGCCGCCCGTGTTCGTGTCCGGCTTCAGGTCCCGGAAGATCGTGTGGGCCGCGTACACCCGGTTCAGGTCGGCGTCGTAGAACGCGTTCACCAGCCGGAGGTCGCCGGGATCCCACCAGGTGCTCGAGTTGCCGGTGCCGTCGCCCTGCGTCCCGAAGGGCGAGATCGACACCCTGGCCACGTCGAGACTGGCCTTGGACAGCTTCAGTCCGGGCATGGTCTCTCGCAGCCGCCACACGATCACTGCGGAGTCGGTCGCGACGTTCTTCTGGAACGAGAGGAAGTACTGATCCGCGGGGTTCGCGCCCACGCTCGTGGCCGGCTGGATCGTGAACGCCTTGGTCCCGCCGGGATTTCGGGTGGCCGCGCCGGCAAAGACGCCGAAGGCTACCGCCTGGGCGCACTCGTACAGCGTGGTCTTGGGGAACGACAGGATCTGGGCGTAGGCGTAGCCCTGCGTTCCTCCGAAGTTGAACTGGTTGGTCGTGACCGCCACTCGGTCCAGGTCGTAGCCGAGCCCCAGGTAGTCGGCCCACTGTCTCCCGTCGCCCTTCACCCGGTCGGCGCCGATCTGCCTGGTGCACCAGGTGGTCTGGTCCGCGGCCGTCGCGCCGGGGATGCTCACCACGACGACCCAGGACTTCCTCAGCCCGTCGTTCACTGCCAGGAAGGCCAGTACGAACACCTGGACGTACTGGTCGTAGACGACCTTAGGGTCGAACACCCGCGTGCCCGGGGGGAAGGACCTGAAGGCCCGGAACGAGATCGGCCCGAGCACCGCGGTGCCGGCCAGGTCGTGGACGGCGACCGAGGTGTTCACCGCGGTGACGATGGTCGTCTCGCCCATCGCCCCGGTGGGATCGCCCGGCCAGTTGCCCCCGATCCGGGGGATGGCCTCGAAGTGGAGCGCCGAGACCGGCGCACCGGCGGTTGCCGCATCGGCGGGGGACGCCACCGTGAGCGCCGGGAGAAGGATCAGCACGACGAGCGCGCCGAGGCGGCGAACGGGCGACATCACACCTCCTTGCGGGCGGCCGTGAGCGGCCGGCGGCGATGGGCGGTCGATGGACGCTATCCGAAAGGGCGAGCGGCGTCCACGACGCTTCCGCCTGCCCCCATTGACGTTTGGCGGTCCGGCCTCGCACAATCACGGCCACGATGACGCGCCCGGCGACCTGGTGGTCCTGGCCTGTGGGCTCGAGGAGCCCGGAGCCGGCGCGCGTCTGACCACGAAACCGAGGACGGACCGACCGCAGGCCCCGGGCGATGCCCGGGGCTTCGTGTTTCAAGAAGGAGGAGGTGGAACCAGTGCAGGTGCGGCCCGGCCGGGAGGCCTTCGACGAGCTCGCCTCGGAGTGGCCCCTCGTCCCTGTGTGGACCGAGCTGCTCGCCGACGTGTCCACCCCCGTCGGCGTGTTCCCGGCCCTGGTGGGCGACGGTCCCGGCGTCCTCCTGGAGAGCGTGGAGCGGTCCGAGCGGTGGGGGCGGTACTCGTTCGCCGCCGGGGACCCCGCGGCCGTTGTGGTGGCCGGCCGGGACGGGGTCACGGTCCGCGACCTCCGGCGGGAGGGCCTGAGCATCGCCGCCCGTGGGCCCGGGCTCCCGGTGCGCGAGCAGCTCGGCCAGGTCGCGCGCTCGCTGGCCGGGCCCCGGATCCCCGAGCTGCCCTCGCTCACCGGTGGCCTCATGGGCTTTCTCGCGTACGAGGCCGCCGAGCTGCTCGACGGGCACCCGGCACCCCATCCTGACGCGGCGCCGTGCCCCGCGATCGGGCTGCTGGTCGTGGACCGGGCGGTGGTGTTCGACCACTGGCGCCAGCGGCTGCTGCTCGTGGCGCACGTCCCGGCCGGTGCCTACGACGACGGCGTCGCCGCCCTGGAG
>JBOGVI010000036.1:0-4844 GCA_050692695.1 Actinomycetota bacterium | reverse complement strand
ACCTGATGCGAACCGTCCTGGAACGTCGGGCCGACATCGGTCTGGCTTTCGACGGGGACGCCGATCGGGTGTTCCTGGTGGACGAGCGGGCCGAGGGCGTGAGCGGGTCGGAGGTCACGGCCTTGGTGGCCCAGGCCATGTTGAAGCGATACCCGGGTGCGGCCGTCGTCCACAACCTGATCTGCTCGTGGGCGGTGCCCGAGGTGATTCGGGAGAACGGCGGAACGCCGATCAGGACCCGGGTGGGCCACTCGTTCATCAAGGAGGTCATGGCGAAGACCGGCGCCGTGTTCGGGGGCGAGCACTCCGGCCACTATTACTTCCGCGACAACTACCGGGCCGACTCCGGCTTGATCGCGGCCGCGGTGGTCCTGGAGGAGCTGTCGCTCGCCGGGGTTCCGCTGTCGAAGTTGCTCGAGCCGTTCCGGCGGTACCGGGCGTCCGGCGAGATCAACTCATGGGTGGAGGACAAGCAGGAGGCCATCGAGAAGATCGCGGCCGCCTTCGCCGATGGACGCCAGGATCGCACCGACGGCTTGACGGTGGAATTTGACCGCGACTGGTGGTTCAACGTGCGACCGTCGAACACCGAACCGCTCCTCCGCCTGAACGTCGAGGCCAGGACGGAAGAGCTCCTGAAGGAGAAGACCCGGGCGGTGCTCGACCTCATCCAGCGCGAAGGAGGCGACTCGTGACCATCGATCCCGAGCTGCTCGAGATCCTGGTGTGCCCGAACGATCGGGGGGACATCGAGTACCGCCAGGACGAAGGGGTCATCGCGTGTCTGAAGTGCGGCTACCGATATCCGGTCCGCGACGGCATCCCGGTGATGCTGATCGACGAGGCCGAGAAGCCCGGGGCCGCCAAGAAGAAGCGCCGGTGATCGACCTCGACGACGAGGTGGCCGTCCGGGCCGGGGACCCCGGCGGGATGCTGGCGACGATCGCGGCCCTCCCCGGGCACTGCCGGGAGGGATACCGGCTGGGGAGGGAAGTCGTGCCGGCGCCGTCGGCCCAGGGAGTGACGGCGGTCGCCGTGTGCGGCATGGGGGGATCCGCGGTTGCGGGCGACGTGATCCGAGCCCTGTACGCCCACCGTCTGTCGGTGCCGGTGGTCGTGGTGCGCGCGTCCGAGCTGCCGGCGTTCTGCGGCCCAGACACGCTCGTGCTCGGGTCCTCCTATTCCGGCGACACCGCCGAGGTGATGGAGTGCTTCGAGGAGGCCGTCGAGCGAGGGTGCCGCGTGATCGCGGTGACCTCGGGCGGACGGCTTTTCGCCCGGGCCGGAGAGCTCCGCCTGGCCCGCGTGCTCATGCCGGCAGGGTTGATGCCGCGGGCCGCCCTCGGATACCTCGCCCTGGGGTCGCTCGGCGCGCTGGAGACGGTGGGGCTCGTCCCGTCGCTCGCCGAGGAATTGGAGGAGGCCGCCGACGAGCTTTCGTCCCTCGCCGCGACATGCGCGCCGACCGTCCCCGCGTCGGTGAACCCCGCCAAGCACGTGGCCCGCGCCATCGGCGATCGTGTCCCGGTCGTGTGGGGAGCCGAGGGCATCGGCTCGGCGGCGGCCATCCGGTGGAAGACCCAGTTCAACGAGAACGCCAAGGTCCCGGCGTGGGCCTCGGCCCTCCCCGAGCTCGACCACAACGAGGTAGAGGGGTGGTCGGGCGGCGCCGGCTCGCGGTTCTTCCTGGTGGCCCTGCGGCACGAGGGGGAACCGGCCGGCGACGCCGCCCGGTTCCCCCTGTCGATGGACTTCGCCCGGGAATCCGGGGCGCACGTGGAGGAGGTGTGGGCGCGCGGATCCTCGGATCTTACCCGGTTCCTCTCCCTCGCCATGACGGGGGACTTCACGTCCGCGTACCTCGGGATCGTCCGAGGGGTCGACCCAATGCCGGTCGACGCCATCGCGCGCCTCAAGCGGGCGCTGGCGGAGGCCTGAGCGGTGGCCGAGCTCCCCGGGCCGGGCGACTCCCTGGCCGACCGGGCGGCCGAAGCCGTTCGGTCCCGCACCGCGACCTCACCGGCCGTGGCCATCGTGCTGGGGTCGGGCCTGGGCGCGGCCGTGGACGAGCTCCGCGAGCAGGCGAGCTTCTCGTTCGACGAGCTTCCGGGGTTCCCCCGTCCCACCGTCCCCGGCCACGCCGGTCGGCTGGTCCTGGGCGAGTTGGCCGGGGTGCCGGTGGCGGTGTTCCGGGGGCGGATCCACTTCTACGAGGGGAACGAAATGCGCGTGTGCGCGCTGCCCATCCGGCTGGCCCGTCTGCTCGGGGCGGGGACGGCCATCCTCACCGCGGCCACCGGCGGGATCGCCCAGGGCCTGGACACCGGCCACCTCGTCGTCGGCACCGACCACATCAACTTCATGGGGGCGAGCCCGCTTCGGGGGTGGCGGCATCCGGACGGTTCGCCTCCCTTCGTGGACATGATGGGGGCGTACGACGCCGAGCTGGCCGACCTTGCGGTGGAGGCCGCGGAGCGGGCCGGCGTCCCGGTGCATCGAGGCGTGTACGCGGCGATGTCCGGGCCGGCATACGAGACGCCCGCCGAGATCGAGTTCCTCAGGCGGTCCGGCGCCGCGGTGGTCGGCATGTCCGTGATCCCCGAGGCCGTGCCGGCCAGGGCCCTGGGGATGCGCGTGTTGGGGCTGTTTTTCGTGACGAACAAGGTCGGGGTGGAGGTGAGGCACGAGGACGTCGTGCGGGCCTCCGACAAGATGGCCGGCTCCATCGGGACCGTGATCCACGACGTGCTGTCGAAAGGAGCGGGATGGACTGCGACGTGAAGGATCTCGGCCTGGCCGGGAAGGGGCGCGAGCGGATCGAGTGGGCGGCCGGCGAGATGGGCGTCCTCGCTCTGATCCGGGAGCGGTTCGAGAAGGAGCGGCCCCTGGAGGGCATCCGGATCGGCGCCTGCCTGCACGTGACCACCGAGACGGCGAACCTGGTAGAGACGCTGAAGGCGGGCGGGGCCGAGGTCGCCCTGTGCGCGTCGAACCCGCTGTCCACCCAGGACGACGTGGCGGCGGCGCTCTGCGACCAGAGCCGGATTGACGTCTTCGCCATCAAGGGCGAGGACAACGATACGTACTACCGGCACATCAACTCGGTGCTCGACCGCCGGCCGCACGTGACGATGGATGACGGCGCGGACCTGGTGAGCCTGCTGCACCGGGAGCGACAGGACCAGATCGCCGAGGTCATCGGGGGTACCGAGGAGACGACGACGGGTGTGATCCGCCTCCGGGCCATGGCGAAGGACGGCGCGCTGAAGTACCCCATCGTATCGGTGAACGACGCGGACACGAAGCACCTGTTCGACAATCGCTTCGGCACGGGGCAATCCACCGTGGACGCCATCATGCGGTCCACGAACCTGCTGATCGCCGGGCGGACCGTGGTGGTGTGCGGGTACGGGATGTGCGGCAGGGGCGTGGCGTCCCGCGCGCGTGGGCTGGGGGCGAAGGTGGTGGTTACGGAGGTGGATCCGCTTCCGGCTCTCGAGGCGGCCATGGAGGGTTACGGCGTGCTGCCGCTTCGGGAGGCGGCCCGCATCGGCGACGTGTTCGTGACCGTCACCGGCGACCGGGGTGTGATCCGCCGGGAGCACCTGGAGGTCATGAAGGACGGGGCGGTCATGGCGAATGCGGGGCACTTCGACGTGGAGATCGACAAGACCGCCCTCGAGGAGATGGCCGAGGGCAAGCGCCGGATCCGCGAGTTCGTGGACGAGTACCGATTCACTGACGGCAGACGGCTGCACCTGCTGGCCGAGGGGCGGCTGGTGAACCTGGCCGCGGCGGAGGGGCATCCCGCCGCGGTGATGGACATGTCATTCGCCAACCAGGCCCTCGCGGTGGAGTGGGTGGTGAGGAATCGCGGGTCGCTCGGGGCCGGCGTGCATCCGGTTCCGGGCGAGATCGACGCGGAGGTGGCCAGGCTGAAGCTTCGGGCCATAGGCGTGGAGATCGACGAGCTCACGCCGGAGCAGGAGGAGTACCTTCGCTCGTGGGAGCAGGGGACCTAGGGGGGTTCGGGGTGGCGGAGAGCCCCGTGAGCGAGCGCATCTCGGTGCGGGCTCGGTTCGAGCGCTTCCCCGCCACCGTGAAAGGGGCCTTCATCGTCCGAGGTGAGGACCCCGATCCCCACCAGGTCGTGTTCCGCGAGGCCCGGGTGGTGTCGGTCGGAGGGCGGGACGCGTACGAGATCCCCATGGGGTCCACCACGCTGGACGTGGCGCCCCGGCGGGACCTGTTCGTGCCGTTCGAGATGGGTGTGACCGACCTGGACCCGGGTTGGTACGAACTGGAGTGCGACCTCGACGTGGACGGCAGGCCCGGGACGTTCCCGGGGGGGAAGCGCTTCTCGGTGGCGTGGCCCAGGGCCACGGTCCGGCGGGGCCAGGTCCCGGTGGGCCGCGAGGTGAAGCTGGGCATGGGGGCCCGCGTGCAGGTGGAGCAGATCGACTGCGGCGGAGACTCGATCAAGTTCCACTTCCAGGTCACCCCGCCCGAGCCGGTCGTGCTCCGGCTGTCCGCCGACGGAAGGCGGCTCGAGGTCCTCGAGGCGGACTTCGAGGAGGCGAGCGGGCGAGGGAAGGTCCTTGCCTACCCGCTGCTCCGGGCCCACGGGACGCTTCGGATCGAGGTCCGGGGGCGAGGTAAGGGCGCGGAGGGCCGCCTGGACGTGCCGCTTCCCTAGAGCGAGGGCCGCACCGTCGGCGGCGGTCGCTACGGTCCCGTCGTGTTGGACCGGCTCCTCGATGTCGTCTTCCCGAAGCGATGCGCCGGCTGCGGCAGCGGCGCCTGGCCGTTCTGCCCGCCGTGCCACGCCGGCCTGACCGCGCTCG
>JBOGVI010000035.1:0-21956 GCA_050692695.1 Actinomycetota bacterium | reverse complement strand
GCGCTCGCCAAGAAGATCGCCAAGCTCGCCGACGAGCGGCAGAAGCTCCTCCACGCCTTCTACGCGAACGCCATCCCGCTGCAGCTGCTGAAGGGCGAGCAGGATCGCATCACTGCTCAAGAGCGGGCGGCCAACCAGGAGCTCGACGTCGCCGAAGCCGACCTCGTCGGCTGGCAGGACGTCCTGCGGACCGCCATCAAGCTGGCCGGCAACTGCCATGCCGCGTATCTGAAGGCTCGACCGTCGGTGCGCCGACGCTTCAACCAGGCGGCGCTGGAAGCCGTTTACGTGGAGGACCGGAAGATCGCCCGGGCGGAATTCTCCGAGGTCTTCGCGCCTCTCTTCTCTCGCCCGAGTTCGAATAAGCCCTTGAAAGTAGTCCCAACGGGATTTGAACCCGTGTCTCCACCTTGAGAGGGTGGGCTGGGCCAAGTCTACGACCTGCGTTGCGGCCCGAAGAACGGTCCTGACCTGCTGTTCCGGCTGCCGACAGGATCCGGACGTTTCCCGTTGTTTCCCGTCGTCATGCGGGATCTGTGCGGGATCCGCGTGGATACTGGGCCGCCGCCCCTCGCCCGGGGCTGGGTAAGGTGGTCGCCGCCGATCTGGAAGCGGAGCGAGCCGTCATGGTCGAGCCGGAGGCCGTCGGAGCCGAAGAGGACCTTCTAGCGCCGTGACACCTCGTCGGTAAGCGGCTGGATTCGCTCGGTCATGAACCTGTCGACGACAGCACTGAGGGCATCCCCGGTGATCTGGAGAATCGTCTCCTACCGGTAGTCGACGACCAGGGCTGCGTTCTCCTCTGCGGCTGCCTCAGGCCGTCCAGATACTGCTCCGCCTCCGGTTGAGCCAGCCGAGCCGGTCAGTGTCGACTCCTCCCCGCTCCACTCGCCCGCGCTAGCAACGGCCCACCCCCCGCCTGGACCACACCTCGGGAGCCCATCCCACCCGGGGTGGGGTATCATACATGCTGGCGAAGCCCAGCGGGAGGACGAGATGCTCCAGGAGAACAAGGTGCCAATCCTCAACCGGTTGAAGACCGCCCGGGGCCATCTGGATGGGATCGTCCAGATGGTGGAGGAGGAGGCCTACTGCGTCGACGTCATGAAGCAGATCTCGGCAGTACAGGCGTCGCTGGAACGGGCGAACCGGCTGGTCCTCAAGAACCACCTCGAGACCTGCTTCAGCGAAGCGGTGAGGGACGGTAAGGAGGCCGCCGCGGTGGCCGAGCTCGTCGACGCCGTGAAGTTCACCGCGGCCCTCACCGGTCCGAAAGCGCGCGTGGCCGGCGAGGCGACCCGCGAGTCCGCGCGGGAACGCCGAACGTCCGGGCGGAGGTAATCGCCCCGTGGGCATCGCCGAGATCTTGGTGACGGCGGGCGGCGCCGTGTTGATCGGCGCGCTCGCGTGGTTCTTCTTCGGCCCGAAGGAGTCGCGGCGAGCCGACCTCCGCGCGGGTGTGCAAGAGGTGGAGGTCACCGTGAAGGGCGGGTACTCGCCGAGCTTGATCCGGGTGCGTGAGGGCGTACCTCTTCGGGTGACCTTCGATCGCCAGGAGGGAGGCGAGTGCACCTCGGAGGTGGTGTTCCCAGACTTCCGGGTGCGACGGGCCCTCCCCGCCTTTGCCAGGACCTCCGTGGAGCTCGTGCCGGACCGAAGCGGGGAGTTCGGGTTCGCCTGCGGCATGAACATGGTGCACGGGCGCCTCATCGTGGAGCCCGCCGAGAGCGACGGCGGGCCCGACGGAGACGGCGGGGAGCGAAGCCAGCGTCCCGCGGCCGAGACCGAGCTTGCCCAGGCCGCCCCTCTCGGAGACGGTCACACCCACCATGCAGCCAGAACGGTCTCCGTGGAGGCCACCGAGACCGTGGAGGCCTCCGGCCGGGTCCACCTGGCCGTCCGGGGAGGCGGCGCGGTCTGCCCGACGTGCCTCCGGACGATCGAGTCCGTCCTCGAGCCGCTCCCGGGGGTCCGTCGGGTCGTGACCGATATCGCGTCGGAGCGGGCTACGGTGGAGTTCGACCCTTCCGCGGTCTCGGTGAAGGAGATGCGGGAGGCGGTGGCCGCGGTCGGCTACCGGGTGGAGGCCCGGTCCGAGCCGGGGTCGCAGGAAGCCGAGGACGAGGAGGCCGCTGAACGGCGCCGTGAGATTCGGGACCTCTCCCGCCGCGTGCTGGTCGGGGCGATACTGACGGCACCGGTGGTGACGGCCGTGATGGCCGCAGAGTTCTTCGGGGTCGGGGTGCCCGACCTCCTCATGAACCGGTGGATCCAGTTCGCCTTCATCTCTCCCGTCTTCTTCTACACGGGCTGGCCCATCCACATCGTCGGCTGGAGGACCCTGCAGCACCGCGCCGCCGAGATGAACAGCCTGATCACTGTCGGGACCACGGCCGCCTTCGTCTACAGTGTGCTGGTCACCGTGGCCCCCGGCCTCCTTCCGGCAGCGGTACGCGACGTGTACTACGAGGCCGTGGGGGTGATCCTCACTCTCATCCTCCTGGGGCGGCTGCTTGAGGCGAGGGCCAAGGCAGGCACGGGCGAGGCCATCCGCAAGCTCCTGGGCCTCAGGGCGAGGACGGCACGGGTCGTTCGGGACGACGAGGAGCGCGAGGTCCTCGTCGAGGACGTCCGGGTTGGCGACGAGGTGTTAGTCCGTCCAGGCGAGAAGGTCCCGGTGGACGGCGAGATGTCGGAGGGCCGGTCGACCCTGGACGAGTCCATGGTCACCGGGGAGTCGATCCCGGTGGACAAGGGGCCCGGGGACCTCGTGGTCGGAGGGACCATCAACCAGACGGGGTCGTTCCGATTTCGGGCCACGGCGGTTGGATCCGACACCCTCCTGGCCCAGATCGTCCGCTTGGTCCAGGAGGCCCAGGCCTCGAAAGCTCCGATCCAGCGGCTCGCGGATCGGGTGGCCGGCTACTTCGTACCCGCGGTGATCTTCATCGCCATCGCGACCTTCGTGGTGTGGTTCGACCTGGGGCCGGGCCCCGCCCTCACGCTCGGACTGGTGAGCGCCGTGGCGGTGCTGATCATCGCCTGCCCCTGCGCCCTCGGGCTCGCTACACCCCTGTCGATCATGGTCGGCGCAGGCAAGGGAGCGGAGTACGGCGTGCTGATCCGCTCGGCGGAGGCCCTCGAGACGGCCCACCGCGTCCGCACCGTGGTTCTCGACAAGACCGGCACCGTGACCAAGGGTGAGCCTTCGCTCACCGCCGTGGTCCCGGTAGCCGGGTTGTCGGAGGACGAGCTCCTGCGCCTCGCCGCGTCGGCGGAGCGGGTCTCGGAGCATCCCCTGGGGGAGGCCGTGGTTCGGGGCGCCGGAGCCAGAGGCGCTTCGCTGCTCGAGCCCCAGGACTTCGACTCGGTGACCGGCAAGGGAGTCCGAGCCACGGTCGAGGGCCGGCCCGTTCTGGTCGGGAGCCGGCGATTCCTGCAGGAAGCCGGAGTGGAGACCGATTCGCTGGAGGGGGCGGCGGCCCGTCTGGAGGCTGAAGGGAACACCGTGATCTACGTCGCGGCGGACCGAACCCCCGCCGGCGTAGTCGCCGTGGCCGATACCCCCAAGCAGGACGCCGCCCGATCGGTTCGGGCTCTGAGGGACCGGGGGCTGGAGGTCGTGATGATCACCGGTGACAACCGCCGCACGGCCGAGGCCATCGCCCGCCAGGTCGGCATCGGCCGGGTCCTCGCGGAGGTCCTCCCACAGGACAAGGCCCGAGAGGTCCGCGCGCTCCAGGAGGCCGGAGTGGTGGCGATGATCGGCGACGGCATCAACGATGCCCCGGCCCTGGCGCAGGCCGACGTGGGGGTGGCCATCGGCACCGGCACCGACGTGGCCATCGAGGCCGCCGACCTGACCCTGATCTCCGGCGAGCTCCGCGGCGTGGTGACGGCCTTCGACCTGAGCCGAGCCACCATGCGGAACATCAAGCAGAACCTGTTCTTCGCGTTCTTCTACAACGCGGTCGGGATCCCCATGGCCGCCGGGCTCCTCTACCCGGTGATCGGGCTGCTGTTGAACCCCGTGATCGCCGCGGCGGCCATGGCCCTGAGCTCGCTCTCGGTGGTCACGAACGCGAACCGCTTGCGGGCGTTCAGGCTCCCGCCGGTTCCGGAGGTGGGGGAGAGGCCCACGGAGGTTCACGTCGAGGTTGAGGTCGGCGACGAGATGACCGAGCAAGAAGAAGAGGAGAAGGCTTTGGTTCGCGACCCCGTGTGCGGGATGGACGTCGACCCCTCGAACGCGGCAGGCCGGGAGGACTACGAGGGTGTGACCTACTACTTCTGCTCGCCTGCCTGCCTGGCGCGGTTCCGGGCGGACCCGAAGCGTTACGCGTCAGATGGCACCATGGGAGGTTAGTTCCTGGCGCGAAAGGGGTACGCCACTGGATCAGGCGGCACGCCGCTTTGGAGGGAGGTGTACCGGCAGCGCTCGCCAGGAGGCGGGGCCGACTCCCCTATACTGGCGCCACCCGGGGAGGTGAGCTTGAGAGCGTTCGGCGAGCTGGAAGAGCGGATCATGACGATCCTGTGGCGGCAGGATTCCCCCGCCACCGTCCGTGAGGTTCACGCCGAACTGACGCGGCAGACCCCTCTCGCATATACGACCGTCATGACGGTGATGGACCGGCTGTGGCGAAAGGGCGTCCTCCGGAGAGAGCCGCGCGGACGCGCCTTCGAGTACTTACCAGTGCAGTCCGAAGCCGAGTACACCGCGGCTCTGATGCACGATCTCCTCGCCCGTGCACGTGACTGGAGAACCGCCCTCGCGCACTTCGTTCGCGGCATGCGGAAGAGGGACGAAGCGGAGCTACTGCGGATCGCCGGGGATGTCGCCCGTCAGAAGCGTCGATGACTCGTCTCGGTTTCCTGACCGGCGCGTTCGCCCTGTTCGTAACGGCGGGGTGGCTCGTGGAGCGAGCGGCCTCCGTGCCGCCCCGGTGGCGGGTGCGCCTTGGGTTCCTGACCATCATCGGGATGATGATCACGGCGGTGTCCCTCGTGGCGGCGATCCTCTTGCCGGAAGTGCTGTTCGTCTCGAGCATTCACGAGATCTGGGGGATCTGCAAGGCGGCCTTCCGGGCCATCGGCATGCACCCCTTGGGGCGATGGACCTCGATCGTTGCAGGTGTCGTCCTGGCCGCCATGTTTGGACGGTTCGCATGGGCATTCATCGCGAGTCTCCGGGCGACCCGACGCGCCCGCGTGACGAGAAGCGAGCCTCGCTGGACCCTTGCGGGGGGCGCGCGCGTCTACGTCCTGCCTCTGGACTTCCCTGAGGCGTACTCGGTGCCGGGTGTCCGAGGCCAGGTGATCGTGACGCGCGGCCTGCTGAAGGCCTTGGAGAAGGACGAGCAGCGCGCGGTCTTGCTACACGAGGAGGGGCACATCAGGGCTCGGCATCACCTACTCCTGAGCGTCGCGCGCGCGGCAGAGGCGGCGCTCGCTCCGCTCGCCCCCGCCCGGTGGGCCCTCGCGGCCCTCGAGCAGGCTCTCGAGGAGGCGGCCGACGAGTATGCCGCCGCGCGGCTCGGCAGCATGCCGGTCGCGACCGGGCTGTCCAAGGCCGCGCTCGCCGGGCTGAGCAGCCCGGTCGGAGCGCTCTCGCTGGGAAGTGGCCACGATGTCCCGGCCCGCGTGCGGCGACTCTTGGACATGCCCAAGGTTCCCCGCTGGGTCCCGGTTGCGTGCCTGCTGGCGTTGGCCGCGCTCCTCGGCGTGGTGGTGGCGACCCAGGTGATCGCCGGATTCGCCGTGGTTGCCGCGACCCATCACCTGCTCGGCGTGGGCGCGGCCGCGACATGCCCACTCATCCGGTAGGGCGCGGCGCCGCTCGGGCACCCTCCCCCGAAACCCCACTGGCGCTCATCCCTGATCGCCCTTCTCACTTAGACGCAGAAGGCGCCCTTGCGGTCCTCGCCCACCGTGTTCGTGCCCCGCGGCGGGCCGAGGATGACCTGGGCGGTGTCGACGATCACGTCGTCGCCGTCGATCTCGATGCGGAACCGGTCCATGCCTCTGGGGGCCGGCCCGAGCTGGTACTCCCCGGCCGTGTTGTACTTCGAGCCGTGACACGGGCACTCGAACCAGCTCGACTGCTCGCAGAAGGGGACCCGGCAGCCGAGGTGGGGGCACTTCTGGTAGAGGGGCATGAGGCCGGCCTGGGCCGCCCCGACCGCCCCGTAGTCGACGTGGAAGGAGGGGTCCTTGCCCTTGCCCGTGTACTTCACGAGGTAGAAGCGGCCCTGGCCGACGTAGAAGGGCTGGCCGGTCTGCTCGATCTCGGCCAGGATGTCGGCCACCTTGCCGGCGGGGATCTTCGAGCCGAAGCCCCCCCCGAGGTTGGGCCAGAGGAATGCGATCGTGGCCGCCCCGAACTGGGCCCCGAACAGGGAGAGGGACGTGACCAGGGACCGGCGGAGGAAGTCCCTACGGGAGACGGGCTTGACGGCCTTCGGGGCGGCGGCCGGCTCGACGATGGCCCGGGCCTCGGCCTCGGCGGCTCGCTGGGCGCGTCGGGCCCGCAGGAACGACAGCCCGAACAGCACGGCGAACAGGTCGACGACCAGGACGACCACGATGCCCGACAACGTTCCTGCCGACAGCGCGAGGATCCCGGTCACGGCCTGCCCTCCGCCTATCCCCACAAATACTACCCCCGGTAGTAGTGGCCCCGCTAGTCGCGCTCGGGGTAGGTCAGGGTCCGCAGAATCTCGTGGCCGGGACTCACGATGGTCTCACTCCGGATCAGGTCCTCCTCGTCGATCTCGAGCAGGTACCAGATCCACGATCCGGGGAGGAAGGCTGTGATCCTTCGGAGGCCCGGTGGCGAGGGAAGGAGGCGGACGTCGGTCACGCCGCCGACTGCGTAGAGCTCCTGGGCGACGAAGCGGTCACCGGACAGCTTGACCGTGTATTCGGACGCGCCTCCCAGGCCGCTCGACACTCTCTCCGTCATGCGGATGCGCGGCTGGTCGCTCATGGCCCGGACCACGGTGGTGAGCAGGCCGGGACGCTCCGGCCCCGGAGGCCAGGGCACGGAGAAGCGGGCGGTGCCCTCCCCCCATTCCTGGGATGAGACCGACACAGCCAGCTCGGTGGTCCCCTCCTGCCATTCGAAGGCGATGGTCACGCAGCCGGGCCCGCAGGTACGCGGTGAGATGCCCAGCCCAGTGCCGTCGGGCGCCCGGCCGCTGATCTCCATCCGGGCGTCGGCGGCCGGTTCGCGCAAGGTGTCCACCACGCGTATCTGAAGCTGGCCGGGGGCGGCCGCCAGGTGAACTGCCAGCGGCGAGCCGGCGAGCCCGGCAAGGCGGACTACCGGCCCCTCGAGAGGCGGTGGCCCGAGCAGGAGCGGAGCTGCCTGTGAGCGTGGGGGAGTGGTGTTTGCGAGGACAGTGGCCACGGCGATAGCGGCGAGGACCAGGACGCCCTCCGGTGCGGTCAGGCGGCGAAGGAGACCGGCGTGGAAGCTGTGTCCCCTACCGAGAGCTCGCCGCCGCGCCGCAAGCGCGAACAGCACCGCGCTGGTTACCAGCGCGAGCTTCACGATGAGCACCCGCCCGTAGGTCGTCGTCACGAGCTCCGAGGGGGTGCCGATCTGCGAGAGGGCCACAACGGCTCCGCTGGCCAGCACCAGGGCAACGAGCGCGAGCGCAAGGCCGGCGTAACGGCGAGCTCCCTCGGCGAGGGCGTGGCGGGCCTCGTCGCCGCGGAGCCGCCGGGCCACGAGGATGAGGTGGAGGAGCCCACCGGCCCAGAGGGCCGCGGCGCCGAGATGGAGGATGTTCGCCGGCACCGCCCACCACACGCGCCCTGAGGCGGCGTGTCCCCGGAGGGCTGCGGCCGCGAGGCCGAGTCCCAGCGGGGCGAGAGCCCAGTGGCGCGCCCCCCGGAGCCGGACGAGCGGGAGCGCCTGGGCGGCCATGAGGAGCTGGAGGAGAGAGGCCACGCCGACGGGCGTCGCTACCGTCTCTACCCAAGACCCACCGTCCGCCCCGGCGCCTGGCGCACGACGCAGCAGAAGCAGGAACTGCAGGAGGCTGCCGAGGAGCGCGAGCGCGAGGAACGCCCTGGCGGGAAGGTGGGGAACGGACACCCCGTGCCCTCGCTCCACGGGAGACCAGATCCAGCGTTCGCTCGCGAGGGCGCCGACGGCGAGCATAAGGCCCGTAAGCGCCAGCCAGCTCGCAGCGCTCTCTGGCCACGCCACGCGGCCAGCCTCCCGGAACCGGATCGTCGGCAGCCGTTCGTGGATACCCACCGCGAAGGCGAACTCGCCGAGCTCGACATGGCCGTCGAGCGCGCTCTGGACCTGCCACGAGACCACGTACGCACCCCGAGCAAGCACCGGGAGGGGGGCCTCGAGCTCGGAACCGCGCTCCAGGAACTGTACGGTCCCGATGTCGAGGCCTTGCCCATCCGGGGTCTTCACCTCCAGGCGAGCGTTGCCCGCCACGACGGGCTCGGTGAACCGCAGCCGGATGGATGGGGGGCTCGACTCCAGGCGCTCGCCGGGTTGCGGGGTGCTGCTCACGAGGAACGCATGGGCCTGCGCGATGCCAGGAGCCACGGCGGTGGCCAGGCCCAACGTGAGGATCGAGGCCGCTCTGAGAGGGTGGCCTCGCCTCACCGGCTAGCCCGCAGTCGGACCTCCATGGGCGAGTCAGCGCCCGGTAGCCCAGATCAGCCCGATCACGGCGATGGCCGCGCCTCCGAACTGTTCGAACACGTGGTGCGGGTCGAAGGGCAGGAACACGATCCCGGTCCGAGCCCCGATGTTGCCGAGGAGGAAGAGGACCGCGCCGATCGCCACGAGGGGCCAGCCGAGCCGCTTGCGCCAGGGAGCCGCCGAGCGCTTCTGGGGGACCGGGGACGCGCGGCTCCGCGAGGCGCGGCGCCGGCGCGACGGCTTGCTGACCGGCATCAGACCCTCCCGACCCGCCCGAGGTGCTTCTCGAGCTCACGCCGGAGCTTCCGCTCGGAAGGGCGACCGTACGAAAAAGGCCGTCCGTCGATGAAGATCCCCGGGGGGAACAGCACCCCGCCTCGCTCGGCGAGCTCCTGCCCCTCCGGCGTGTCGAGGTCGAGCTTCGTCACCGAGACCTTGTACTCGGTCGAGAGCCGCCCGAGGATCTCCTCCGCGTCGTGGCAGAAGGCGCAATCCTCGCGCGTGAGGAGGAGGAGCTCCATCGCGCTCGCTACGCGCCCTGGAGCCCCTGCCGCAGGTCCGCGATCAGGCTGTCCACCGGCACGTACATGGTGTAATCCGGGGCGCCGCCATAGTCGGCCCGCCAGAGGATCTTGCCGTCCGGCCCCACCACGATGAAGGAATGCCCGTTCCGGCTGTTCCCCATCATCCCGTAGCTGTTCGTGTCGTACGCCTGAGACACGGTGAGGTTCGGGTCGGAGAGCACCGGGGTGGTGATGCCCTCGTCGGCTACCTTCTGGCGCAGGGCATCGAGCGGATCGGTCGTGACGGTCACGATCCGGTCGATGCCGAGCGCCCGGGTCCGATCCATCTGGGTCTCGATGTCGAGCAGCTGGTCCCAGCAGGGCTGGCACATGAGGCCCTCCTGGAAGTAGAGCATCACGGTCTCGCCTTGCATAGACGCCAGGTCGAAGGTGCCCCCGTCGGTGGAGGGGAGCTCGAAGGGCGGCGCCTGCTCACCCGGCCCGGGGCTCCCGACCGCGTACGCGTACTCTCCTCCCCCGGACGAGCCGCCCGGCCTGTTCGCCAAGTACAAGGCGCCGAGCGCGACGACGGCCAGACCCACCGCGAGGGCGGTCTTCGCGCCCGCGCTCAGCCCGCGGCGCCTTCGCCCACGGGGCCTTGACGGGCGGGCTGCGAGCCGGGCGGCGGAAGTCGACGCGGCCGGCCGCCCGTCGCCTGCCTTCCGCCCCTTGTTCCTCTTGCCTGACTTACGCGTCCTCGCGCTCAAGGATCTCCTCCTTCAGTGCTGGCAAGGGCTCTTCGTGCTCACCGTGTTCGGGCTCGGCGTCCGAGGGCTGGCTGATCTGCCGCAGCGCACGTCCAGCCAGGAGCGCGATGACCGCGCCGAGCGCGAGGACCGCCGCCCAACCAGGGATCCACGAGAGCGCGTCCGTCACCACCTGGCCGTAGTGCTGGAGTGTCGCCGTGAATCGCGCGGCCCAGCCACCGGGGGACGGCATCGCCGAACCGGCCAGGCCGATCCAGAGCGTCGCCACCCCCATGATCAGGAGGAGGACGCCGCTCGCCAGACTCGTCCCGCTGATCGTCCGACGCAAAGGACCCATCCGCCAGGTGAAGGACCGGGGGCGGAAGAGGCGGCTGGATCTCCAGTCGCGACGCTCCCAGAGCAGGGAGATGGCGAAGAGCGGCGCGACCATCCCGAGGACGTACGCGCTGCCCAGGCCGACGGCCAGCGCGAAGGACGACGCAACCCCGGACAGCGCGATCACCCCGGCCAGGACCGGCGCGCAGCAGGAGCTCGCGATCCCGGAGAACACACCGAGCGAGAACACACCGAGCGGTCCGGCCTTCCCTCCCGCGCGGCGGCCGGGCATCGGGAGATGCATCTGCCCACCGAGCAGGGTGTACGCACCGAGCCCCAGAAGCACCAGCGCGCCGATCAGGTAGATCGTCGTGTGTTCCGCCGTGAACACGCGGCGGACCGCCTGCGCCCCGACGGCGATGGGCAGGATCACGGTCGCAACCCCGGCGGCGAACAGGAACGTCATCGCCACGAGGACCCGGCGGTTCTGGAAGGAGCTCGCGAAATAGGCCGGCAGCATCACCGAGATGCAGCAGGGGGCGAACAAGGCGATCGACCCGGCCACGACGGCGGCCACCACGGAGCCGCCGAAGAAGACCCCGCTATCCACGAGCTGCCCCGGCTTGTTCCTCTACCACGCGCCGTAGTATACGGAGGTCGAGGCGCCACTACGAGGTGGCGTAAGAGAGAGGAGATGCGCTGACCCTCGGGCGGGGTATGGGTCCAATGAGCGGTGGGACATCGCCTCGAGCGGGCACCGAAGGTCCCTCTCGGCCGCTGACTGTTCCCTCGACCGAAGACGTATCCGCCGCGGCCACCGACGTAGCCGTGCAACTGGTCGGAGTGTCGCGCCTCTTTGGTCTGACCCCCGCGTTGGTCCGGGTGGATCTCCGCGTGGATCGGGGGCAAGTGGTCCTCGTTCAGGGACCCAATGGAGCGGGGAAGACGACGCTGCTGAAGATCGTCGCGACTATTCTCGCCCCGACGTACGGGTCGGGATCCGTGCTGGGCTTCGACCTCGAGCGGGGGAAGCGGGAGATCCGCCGGAGGGTCGAGTTCCTTGGGCACCGGACCCGCCTCTACGCGGATCTCACAACCGAGGAGAACCTGCGGTTCGCGGCCTCACTGGGCGGGATAACGGCACGGAAGCCGGTCCTGGAAGCCCTCGACCGGGTGGGGCTCCTCGATCAGGCGGGTGAGCGCGTGCAGGGGCTCTCCCAGGGGATGCGGCAGCGCCTCGCGCTCGCGAGAGCCTTCATGCGTCGGCCCGACCTGCTTCTACTGGACGAGCCTTACGCCGGGCTGGACGAGGCGGGGAAGGGACTCGTCGACTGGCTCGTGTTGGAGGCCGGAACCCAGGGCCGTACCGTCGTCCTGGCTACTCACGACCTCGCCCGCGCCGAGCTCCTGGCCGATCGGAAGATCCGCTTGGAACGGGGGCGCGCCGTTCTAGACGCGCCGATCTCCGACCACCTGACGACCCGATGACGTTCGCGCGGACCACCCTCGACGTCCTCGCGAAGGACCTCCGGCTGGAGATGCGCGGGAAGCACGCCGTGAACCTGCTGCTCCCCTTCGTCGGCGCGACCCTGGTCCTGCTCGGGCTGGCCCTCGGGCCCGGCCGGACGCTCCTCCGTCCCGCGACCCCGGCCCTCATCTGGGTGACGCTTCTGTTCGCCACGCTGCTGAGCGTGCGACGAGCCTTCGAGGTGGAGCAGGAGGACGGCGCGCTCGAGGGCCTGGTCCTGGTCCCCGCCGACAAGGGGGCCATCTACCTGGGAAAGGTCCTCGCGTCCACAATCTGGCTCCTTCTCCTGGCCGTCGCGGCCGGTCTCATGGCGGCCGTCCTCTTCGACGTGCCGGTCGTCGAGAACCCGGCGGTCGCCCTCGGGGGCCTCGTCCTCGGGATCCTCGGCCTGTCGGCGGTCGGATGTTTCTTCGCCGGGCTCGTCGTCAGCGCCCGGGCCAGGGAGGCGATCCTGCCTCTGCTCGTCCTCCCGCTCGTCGTCCCGGTCGCCCTCGGGGCGATCGGTGCCACCTCGCTGGGCCTTGCTGGCGACGGCGGGGAGAGGCTCTCCTGGCTCTTGCTCCTGCTCGCTTTCGACGCGGTGTTCCTGGCCTGCGGGGTCCTTCTCTTCGACAAGGTGTTGGAGGACTGACGCGCGTGCGGGCGAGGCGATTGTGGGGCGGCGTCGGTGGGCGGGGGGAGGGGGCCCTCGGAGTGGCGGCCACGGTGCTGCTCGTCGCGAGCGGAGTCGCGTCGCTCGCCTTGGCGCCGGCTGACGCGGTCCAGGGGGACGTGCAGCGCCTGATGTACGTCCACGTTCCCGCTGCGTGGCTCGCCTACCTCGCTTTCTCCGTCGTCTTCGTGGGAAGCGTCGCGTACCTCATCACCAGCAGGAGCCGCTGGGACCGCCTGGCTGCGGCGTCCGCCGAGATCGGCGTGCTCTTCACAGCATTGGCGATCGCGCTCGGGTCGCTCTGGGGGAAGCCTGTCTGGGGAACGTGGTGGACGTGGGACCCTCGGCTCACCACGACCGCAGTTCTCCTGCTGGTCTACCTCGGATACCTCGCGGTGCGCCGCCTGCCGGAGAGCCCCCGCCGCCGGGGCAGGTGGGCGGCGGTCGTCGGGATTCTTGGGTTCCTGGACGTTCCTATCGTCCACCTCTCGGTCGTGTGGTGGCGGTCCCTGCACCAGCCCCCGACCGTCCTCCGGGCGGGGGGACCGGCGATCGCGGGCCCCATGCTCGCCGCGTTGCTGCTTGCGGTCGCGGCGTTCTCCGTCCTGTACGCCTACCTGCTGGTCCTTCGCCTCCGAGTGGGCCGCCTCGAGGATCGCGTGCTGTCCGAGGCTCTCGCGGCCGAGGTGGGCGCCGATCAGGTCCTGGAGGGCACCCGTGGATAGCTGGGGATTCGTGATCGCCGGGTACGTGCTGACTGCGGCGGCGCTCGCGGGCTACGTGGCGAGGCTTCACGTCCGCGCGCTGCGCGCCCGGCGGCGGGTGGAGCGGCTCCGGGGGAGGAGCCGATGAGAGTGCGGGCCTTAGTCGCACTGGCCGTCGCCGCAGCCGGGCTCGGCTGGGTCCTCACGAGGGGGCTGTCGGGCAACCTCGTGTACTTCCTGACTCCCACCGAGCTTCTGGCTAGTGGGCCCGATGCGGTCGGGGAGCGGGTGCGCCTCGGGGGCCAGGTCGTCCCCGGCTCCGTCGATGACGGCTCCAGTGCGGTGCGCTTCGTCGTGACGGACGGGACGACCCGCGTCACCGTGGTGGGCCCGGGCGAAGTGCCCGCCCTGTTCCGGTCCGGGATCGGCGTGGTGGTCGAGGGCATCTATGGCGCCGACGGCGCCTTCCACGCCGACACCGTGCTGATCAAGCACTCGGAGGAGTACCGGCCCCCCGCCCCCGGAGAGACGCCCCACTCCGCAAAGCTGGAGGGGGGATGACAGCCGCAGTCGGGACCCTGGCCCTCGGGCTCGCCCTCACCGTCGCGCTCTACGGGGCGGCCGCCTCGGTCCTGGCCGCGCGCCGGGGCGTCGCGGTCCTCGCCGAGAGCGCCCGCACCTCCGCCTACTCGCTCCTCGCGCTGGTGGCGGCAGCGAACGCCGCGATGCTCGCGGCGATCCTGTTGGACGATTTCTCGGTCCGCTACGTCGCCGAGAACTCGAGCCGGGCCACTCCGACCTTCTTCAAGGTGCTGTCGCTCTGGGCCGCGGACGAGGGCTCCCTGCTGCTGTGGAACCTGGTGCTCGCCGGCTACATCGCCGCAGTGGCCTTCCGGTTCCGCCGCCGTCCCCCCGAGACTCTGCCCTGGGCCCTCGCCCTGATGTACGGGGTGGCGGGCTTCTACCTGCTGCTCGTCCTGGGTCCAACGACCCCGTTCGCCACGCTGTCGGTGGCTCCCCTGGACGGCCGCGGTCCCCTTCCCCTGCTGCAGAACCACCCGTTGATGGCTGTCCACCCCCCGATGCTGTACCTGGGATTCAACGGCTTCACGGTCCCCTTCGCCTTCGCCATCGCGGCGCTCATCACGGGCCGGCTCTCGGACCGGTGGATCCGGATCACCCGGCGCTGGACTCTTGCCGCCTGGCTGTTCCTCACCCTCGGGCTGGTCCTCGGCGGGCTCTGGTCCTACGGCGTGCTGGGTTGGGGCGGGTACTGGGCGTGGGACCCGGTGGAGAACGTTGCGCTCCTGCCGTGGCTCACGGCCACCGCGTTCCTCCATTCGGTCCTCATCCAGGAGCGGCGAGGGATGTTGAAGGTCTGGAACCTGTCGCTCGTCGTCGGCACGTTCGCGCTCACGACCCTGGCCACGTTCCTCACGCGCGGCAGCATCCTCTCTTCGGTCCACGCCTTCGCACAGTCGATCGTCGGGCCCATGTACCTCGGCTTCCTCGTGGTGATCCTGGCAGGAGGATTCGGGCTTATCGCTCTGCGGTCCGACACCCTTCGGACCGAGGGGCGGCTGGACTCCGCCCTCTCGCGAGAGAGCGCCTTCCTCGGCAACAACCTGGTCTTCCTGGCGTTCACGTTCACGGTCCTCGTCGGGACGCTCTACCCGTTGGTGGAGGAGGCGCTCAGCGGCCGGCAGGTCTCGGTCGGCGCCCCCTACTTCCGCTCGACGACGCTCCCACTTGCCCTCCTGCTGCTCCTCCTTGCCGGCACGGGGCCGCTCGTGTCGTGGCGGATGAGCCGGTGGAGGAACTTGTCCCGGCGACTTCGCGCTCCCGCGTGGGCGGCGGGAACCGTCCTGGTGTCCGTCGCGGTTCTCGGGATGCGGAACCTCGCGGCGGCCCTCGGCTTCTCGCTCGCCGCGTTCGTTGCCGTCGCCAATGCGTCGGAGATCATGCGGGGGGTTCGTGCGTTCAGGCGGGCGCACGGGGGGAGCATGGGGCGAGCCCTGGTCGGTGCCGTGGCCCGGAACCGGCGGCTCTACGGAGGGCTCATCGTGCACCTCGGGGTGGCGCTGGCCGCCGTGGCGATCACCGCCTCGTCGTCGTTCTTCCGGGTCACCGACGTCCGGCTGGCCGCGGGAGAGACGACCACGTTCCAGGGGTACGAGCTTCGCTTCGAGGGGTCGCGGCGGATCGAGGAGCCTCAGCGAACCGTTGTCGTGGCGGACCTCGCCGTATCGCGGGGCGGCGAGCCCGCCGGGCGGCTGACGCCGAGCCTGAATCTCTACCCGGCGAGCACGCAGCCCATCGGCACGCCGTCGATCCGGATCGGGCCGCTCTGGGACCTCTACGCCTCGGTGACCGCGTTCGAGGAGGGGGGCTCGACGGCCCGGTTCCGCCTGTTCCTGAACCCCGGGGTCCTCTGGCTATGGGTGGGAGGTGCCGTGATCGCGCTCGGTGGGGTCGTTGCGGCGTGGCCCGGCAGGCGGGCCGCCCTCCAGGTCCGGACGGCACAGCATGTCGAGCCGGAGGAGGTGCCGGTCGGGTGAAGCCGGTAGTCCTGGAGGAGGGTGCGGGCCGCGAACGCCTCCGGAGGTTCGGCACCGTCGCGTTCGTGCTCGTGCTGGTCCTGGGGCTCGCTCTCCTGTTCGCCTGGGGTCTCGGCCGCGACCCGAGGTTGATCCGGCCGGTGATCGTGGGGAGGCAGGCACCCGACTTCTCCCTCCCGGTCCTCGACGGAAACCGTGGGCTCCGGCTGTCGGACCTCCGGGGCCAGGTCGTGGTGATCAACTTCTGGGCCTCGTGGTGCACGGCCTGCCGGCTCGAGCACCCGGGGTTCGTGGCCGCCTGGGACCGCTACCGGGACCGGGGGGTCGTGTTCCTCGGCATCATCTTCGAGGATTCGCCCGATGCGGCGCGAGCCACCATGCGCGAGTTGGGTGGAGACTGGCCGCAGCTCCTCGACCCGGGCAGCCGGGTGGCCCAGCGGTACGGCGTGTACGGGGTCCCGGAGACGTTCTTCATCGCCCCCGACGGCACGGTCGTCCACAAGCAGATCGGCTACACGCCCTACGACCTGCTCGTCGATCAGGTCGAGCAGCTACTGAAGGAACGGAGCGACGAGCGATGCCCATGCGCGTCCGCCGGGCGCTAGCGTTTGCCGGTGCGGGCCTCGTCCTGGGGGCCGCCGTCTGGGTCGCCGCCCGGGAACCGGCTTCCCCCGCCACCCTGCAGGAGCGGGTACGGCAGGTCGCGTCGACGCTCCGGTGCCCGGTCTGCCAGGAGCTCTCCGTTGCCGATTCCCCCTCCGGCCTCGCCGCGCAGATGCGCGCCACCATCGCCGGGAAGCTCCGGGCCGGGGAGAAGCCCGAGGAGATCCGGGCATCCTTCGTCCGGGCCTATGGCGACTGGATCCTTCTCTCGCCTCCCTCGAAGGGCCTGGGTGTCGTGGCCTGGGTGGCACCCGTGGCGGCGCTCCTCGCCGGCGCGTTAGGCGCCGGATTGGTCATCAGGCGCTGGCGTGCTGAGCGGGGTGGCCCGGAGCCCCTCGGGGTCGCGCCGGAGGAGCGGCGGGCCCTCGAGGAGGCGCTCGCCTCGGTCGGCGGGGAGGACGAGGACCCGTGATCGCGCTGCTCTTCCTGGCGCTCGGCCTGTTCGGGGTTGCGGCGGCCGGGGTGCTCGCCCCCCTGTCCCGTGGTCGCCGTGCCTCGCTCGAACGCCTCTCGGATCCCCTGGAGGACGAGCGCCGGAGCCTCCTCCGCGCCCTCCGCGAGCTGGACGAGGACCGGGCCGTCGGGGCCCTGCGCGAGGAGGACTACCGTGCCCTCAAGGCCGAGACCGAGGCCCGGGCGGTCGCCGTGCTCCGGGCGCTCGCCGAACGCGACGGCCAGGAGGGGCTGCAGGAGCGCTTGCGGGACCTGCGGGAGGCCCGCCGGGGGCGGTCGGCCGGCGAGCCTCGGAGGTGGGTGATGGCGCTGGTCGTGGCGGCCTCGTTGATCGCCGGGAGCATCCCCCTGCTCGCTGGGTCGGTGCGCTCGCGGGATCCCGAGGAGGCGATCACGGGCGATCTCGGGCCGGGGGCCTCGGCCCAGCAGACCGACCCGCTCGCGTTCTTCGAGGAACGGGTTCGGCAGCACCCGCGCGACGTCGCGGCCCGCCTCGATCTCGCACACCGGTACCTCGACGCCGGGCGGGTCCGGGAGGCGATCGACCAGTACATAGAGGCTCTCCGACTGGACCCCGAGAACGCGGAGGCCCACGCGCACCTCGGGCTCCTGCTGTTTCTGGCCGGGAGGCCGAGGGACGGCCTCGCGGAGGTGGAGCGGGCCCTGGAGGTCGAGCGCAGTTACCCCGAGGCGCTGTACATCAAGGGCCTGATCCTCCTGCGGGGCCTGGGGCGGGAGGGGCAGGCGGCGGCTGCGTTGCGCGCCTACCTTGAGGCCGCACCCTTCGGCGCGGAGCGGGAAGCCGTCCGGGAGCTCCTGCGGGAGATCGCCGCCGGCTGACGGTCTGCGCTCGCCGTGCCCTCATCGGCGCCGGCCTCGCTGCGGGATCGCCGATGCGAGAGCGGCGCCGATGGCGAGCAGGACAACCGGCCCCTCGCCCCACCGGGCGAATGGCGTCGAGGAGGCGGCGAGCCGGATCGAGCCGCGGAGGATCGTCGACTCGTAGAGGTCGGTGCGTGCGACGACCCGCCCGCCGGGCTCGACGATGGCCGAGATCCCCGAGGGGGCCGACTGGACGAGCCAGAGTCCCAGCTCTCGTGCCCGCATCCTGGTGGAGAGCAGCTGCTGCTCGGCCGTGGCGGCGGTGGCCCCGAAGCTCGAGGTGTTCGTGGGGACGACGATCGCCTCCGCACCCCGGTTGGCGAACGCCCGAACGATCCGCGGGAACGTCACCTCGTAGGAGATCGGCGTCCCGACCCGCCCGCCTGGGACCGGGAGGAGCCGCGGGTCCGAGCCGCGGACCATGTCCCTCGGCACCGCGCGGAGCGCCGTGATGAACCCCAGGTACGGCCGCCAGGGCACGTACTCGCCGAAGGGAACCGGGCGCTGCTTGTCGTAGGCGCCGGCGACGACCCCAGACGGCGTGACCGACAAGGCGGAGTTCCTGAACCGCCCGGGGCCGGCATCGGAGACCACGCCGGCCAGGATCCAGGCATCGAGTCTGCCGGCGAGCTCGGCGAGGGGTGGGGGAGCGAGCTCCCCGACTGATGGACGCGGGGCCGCGAGGTCGACCACGCCCTCGGGCCAGACGACGAGGTCCATGGCCCCCGCCGGGATGGTGCGGCTCAGCGATGTGTGGTCGGCAAGGACCTGAGCCGTCCTCTCGGGGGATGCCGGCTCCGGGGGAAGCGGGACGTTCCCCTGGACGATGGCCACGTCGAGCGTCGGTCCGGCGGAGGGACGAGGGCCGAACGGAAGGCTCAGAGTCACGAGGGCGACCACCGGGACCAGTCCCCAGGCGGCAGCCCGCACTTGCCCATGGACGGCCACCGCGACCAAGGCCGAGAGGTACGCGGCCAGCCAGGCGACGGCGATGCCGCCGGCCACCGGCGCGGTAGCCGCCAGCGGGGTCCCGACGAGGGGGTCGCCGAGGGAGCCCCAGGGGAACCCGCCGAGGGGGAAGCGGCTCCGCAGCACCTCCATCACGAGCACCCAGATCGCGGAGACGCCGAGGGAGCCGACGATGGGTCTCCGATCCAGCGCGGGCCCCGCGGCCCAGGCGAAAAGGGCGGGGAAGGCGGACTCGGTCACGGTGAGCGCAACCAGCGCGTGGAGGCCTGCCTCCCGGACCCAGGCCAGCAGAACGGCGAAGAACGCCAGGCCGAACAGGAGCCCAAAGGCCGTCCGGGCCGTCGGGCGTGCTCCTCGGATCGCCAACAGGAGGCCCGCAGGAGCGACCGCCGCGAGGAGGCCGAGTCCGAAGGGCGGGAAGGCGAGGGCGAGCGCGGCACCACTGCCCATCGCGAGGGCGGGGCGGCCGAGCCGCCTCGCCCCCCATCGGTCCCGCCCCGGTCGGGGACGATGAGCGAGCACCACCCCCGCCGGATCGGGCACCCTCACTTCACCACGAAGGTCCCGGTCATCTGGGTGGGATGGACGTCACAGCGGAAGAAGTACGTCCCGGGGTCGAGGGCCGGGACCTCATACGTCCTTGTGTCGACCCCCTGGAAGATCTCGCCGACGAAGAGGGCGTCCGAGGCGCTCCGGTCGGTGTAGATCGCGACGTTGTGCGTGGTCCCGGCGTCGTTGTTGGTGAACTCGATCGTGAACGGCTGGCTCGCGGGGGCAGCGAGGCAGCCCCTGTCGAAGCTGATGTCCTTCGCCGAAACCTCCAGGGCCGTGCCCGTCGGCTCGCAGGTGGCGCCGGTGCCACCTCCTGATGCCCCGCCGCCCCCGCAGCTCGAAGTCAGGAGCGACAGCGCGGCCGCTGCCGCGATGGCCTTCGCGTACCGAGTCGTCTCCATCGATCCTCCTTGGGCGATGCTCAGGCGACCTCCACCTCGATCTCGTGGTACCCGGAGGCCCCCGAGGGGTGCGGCGGCCGCTCGGCCGCTTCCTGCAGGCGCGCGTCGCCATCGACGGCGCGGCAGACGATGCGGAACCTGCCTGAACCGGGGGGGATCCAGCCGAAGGCCCACTGCGTCCAGGCCAGCCGGGAGACCGGAAGTTTTCGTCGCGCTTCCTTCCAGGTGCGGCCACCATCGACCGAGACCTCGGCGCGGGACACGCTGCGGCTCCCGGCCCAGGCGACACCCGCGATCCAGGTCGGCCGTCCCGCCCTGAGCTCCGGGCCGACGACGTCGATCCGGGACTGGGTCCTCACGGTGGCGACGTCGGACCACCCGCGTTCCTCCCAGTACCCCTTGTAGTCGTGGCCGAGCACCTCGATCTCCTCGATCCACTTCGGGTTCTTCACCCCGTAGACGGCGGGTGATCGCATCCGGCAGGGGAAGCCGTGCTCCCAGGTCAGCGGCCGGCCGTTCTGGGCGATGGCGAGGATCACGGTCGGATCGAAGGCCGCCTCGACGGGCAGGGAGTCGGAGTACCCATCGGCGCAACGGAAGACCACGTCGACCGCGTCCTTCCGGACTGCGGCGCGAGCGAGGACGTCGCCGAGGCGCACGCCGGTCCACGCCGAGCTCCCGACGAGGTCGCCCCCCACCGGGTTCGAGATGCAGGTGAGGACGGAGTGCTCCTCCACCAGGGTGAAGCCTCGCTCCAGTTCCCGGAACGTGAGGTCGAGGGGGGCATCGACCAGGCCCTGCACGCGCAGCCTCCACCCGTCGGCCTCGACGACGGGGTCCAGGAGGTCGATGTCGACCACGTAATGGTCCTCGACCACCGTGATCTCGGGCGTGAGCCCCGGGACGTCCGGGAAGGGCGGTCTGACCGGGAGTTCGGCCGGCTCGTCGGCCGCGCGGATCGGCACGCTGGTGTTCGGGCCGGCGAGCCGCCGGGCGATGCGTCCGAGGAGCGTGCCACCGGCGGCGAAGCCAACGGCGGCGGCCCCGATCGAGGCGAGGGCCCGGCGTCTGGAGAGGTCTGCCTCGCCCCCGCTCCCGTCCAGGAGCCAGGCCACCGACACGGCGTAGAGGGCGCCTGCGGCGAGCGCCCCGAAGGCCAGCCCGACGGGCCGAGGCGAAAGGGGGCCGATCAAGGCGCCCGCAGCGGTCGCGATGGCGGCGAGCGCGCCCGCCAGGTAGGGGCGGGGACGCCCCCGCGCTGCCGCCGCCTCAGGGAGGAGAGCGGAGACGGCGAGGGACCCGCCGAGCGTCCCCACGGTGAGGAGCCGGATGGCGTTCCGCCCGAGCGTATCGATGAAGAACGTCGCCAGGTCGCCGGGGGTCAGCCTGATGATCCGCTCGGCGACGAGCAGGGGCGGGAACGGGACGGCCGGCTCGATTCTGTTGGCAGCCCACAGGAACGAGAGGGCGAAGCCCCCGGCCAGACCTCCAGCGACGCGCCAGCCCCTCCTCGCCCGATCGCTCACGTGATCAAGCCACGAAGGTGCCGGTTACAACGGTGGGATGGGCGTCGCGCCGAAAGGAGTAGGTCCCGGGATCAAGCGGCGGCACCTGATCGGTCCGCCCGTCCGGGCCGGGAAAGGATCTCACGACACCGAATGCTCGCCGATCGCGAATCTCGCCTCTGTGGGCCTTTGCGGGGCTCGGTGATCCGAGAGGAGTCCGTCGTCAGCGCTGGTGGTCGCGCCCCTCGCCACTCTCGGCAATCGGCGACGCTCCTTGCACATCGGTCTCCTCGGCCTCGAGTGCGGTGATCTTGCTGTCGAGGATCTTCCGCTCCGCCTGCAGCTCGGCGATGCGAACCTCGCGGGAGGGCGCTACGCGGGCATCGGTCTTCGCGTCTCCCGGCTGCGAGGAGTGGTGGCCTCTATCCATGGCCTTCATCATCAGGAGCATGGACAGCGGACAGACCGCTATCAGCAACACCGGAAGCGCGGCGGCAAGGAGGTTCGGAGCCGCGAGCCAGATACCCAGCCCCACGACGGTCAGTCCGCCGATCACCTTCCAGTTCAGGCACATGCGGATCATCTTCTCCATCCTTGCTCCTCCTGCGCTCAGTGGGGAGATCCGGCCCACAGCATACTACGGGCCGTAGTACAAGTGGCCACCCCCTTGGCGTGAGGGCGTCATCGATCCGACCCGGCGCCTTGGTCTCGCCTCACGCCTATCCGATCATGCCCGAGCCGCCCATCATGCCCGAGCCGCCCATCATGCCCGAGCCGCCCATCATGCCCGAGCCGCCCATCATGCCCGAGCCGCCCATCATGCCCGA
>JBOGVI010000034.1:0-3638 GCA_050692695.1 Actinomycetota bacterium | reverse complement strand
GCTGTGCGGGCACCGAGGCGAGGACGCTGCCGAGGCTTTGGCCCGGCGGTACCCCGTGGTGTGCGTGAAGCTCGGCGAGCGCGGCGCGGCCTTGTCGTGGCAGGGCCTGCTGATCCGCTACGACGCGGAACCGGTGAAAGAGGTCGACCCCACGGGGGCGGGCGACGCCTTCGACGGGGTCCTCCTGGCCCGCCTGGCGGCCGGGGCCTCGGCGGGCGACGCCCTCCGCGCAGCGTGCGCTGCGGGGGCCCGCGTAGCCGCCAGCCCAAAGCTGTGGCCCAGCCGGCAGGCAGGATGACGGAGGTCCTGCGGGTCTCGGAGGAGGTGGCCGGGGCGCTGTCCGGCGACGGGCCCGTGGTGGCCCTGGAGACGAGCGTCCTCGCGCAGGGCCTGCCGGTCCCTCGGAATCTGGACGCGGCGGCCGCCATGGGCAAGGCCATCCGGAGCCGGGGTGCGGTCCCGGCGTGGGTCGCGGTGGACGCCGGCGCGGTTCGGGTCGGGCTGACCGAGGAGGAACTGGCTCGCCTGGCTGCGCCGGGGAGGGCGGCGAAGGTCGCTCGCCGGGACCTGCCCGTGGCCCTGGCGTCGGGGGCGCTCGGGGCGACCACGGTGTCGTCGACGCTCTGGGCCGCCTACCGAGCCGGGATCGAGGTCATGGCCACCGGCGGAGTCGGCGGCGTGCACCCCAGCTCCGGCGACGTGTCGGCCGACCTGCTGGAGCTGGCCCGGACGCCAGGTCTCGTGGTGTGCTCCGGGCCGAAGTCGATCGTGGACCCGGTGGCAACGGCGGAGCGGCTTGAGGAGCTGGGGATCGCGGTGGTGGGCTACCGCTGCGGCCGGCTCCCGTTCTTCGTGGTCTTGGAGGCCGACGTCCGGCTGGAGCACCGCGTGGAGTCGCCCGCCGCCGCGGCGGACGTGGCGCGCAGCCGTAGAGACCTCGGCGTGGACTCCTCGGTCCTGCTCTGTAACCCGGTGCCCCAGAGCCACGCGCTGGACCGCGAGGTCGTGGAGGCCGCCGTCCGCGGGTGCGAGGACCGGGCCGAGAGGGAGGGTGTGCGGGGTAAGGATGTCACCCCGTTCCTGCTGTCGTGCCTCTCGGACCGGACGCGCGGGGCCAGCCTGGAGGCGAACCTCGCGCTGCTCGAGTCGAACGCCGCCCTCGCCGCCGAGGTGGCGGCGGCCCTGGCCGCTACCTGAGCCAGGTCTTGCCGACGGCCTTGGCGAAGTTCCAGCCGTACCGAAGCGACTTCGGTTTCTTGGACTCCCCGCCTCTGCGGGTGAGGAACGTGACGGGGACCTCCGCGATGCGGGCCCGGTGGCGAAGGCACTCGATCAGAACCTCGGAGCTCCAGAACTGGTCCTGCTCCAGGACGAGCTTTCGAAGCGTTTCTGCCCGGGTGGCGCGATAGCCGCTCGCGACGTCGGTCACCCGCTGCCCGGTGAGGATGGTCACCAGCCACGAGAAGAAATGGATGCCGAGGTGGCGGACGAGTGGCCCCCGCTCGAACTCGCCGAGCATCCGGGAGCCGTTCACGTGGTCGGCCTCCCCTTCGAGGATCGGCTTCACCAGGATGGGCATCTCCTCCGGTAGGTGCTGGCCGTCCGCGTCGATCGTGACCACGATGTCGGCGCCGAGCCTCAGCGCGATCTCGTAGCCCACCCGGAGGGCCAGCCCGCCGCCTCGCCGGATGGGGAGGCCCGCTACCAGCGCGCCGGCCTGCCGTGCCACCTCGGCCGTGGCGTCCTCCGAGCCGTCGTCGATCACGATGGGCACGACCCCGTATCCCTCGATCTCCTCCGGCATGGCGTGGATCACCACGCCCACGTTCTCGGCCTCGTTGTGGGCGGGGGAGATCACGACGATCCGCTTCCCCGAAGGCAGTTCGGCCGCCGCTTCCCAGTCGAAACGCTCCCTCCCCAGGGCCTCCACCAGCAGCCGGATGCTGCGTTCGTTCACGTCAACGGACGACTGCATCCGGATCACCAGCGCGAACAGGACGGCCACCGCAACGAGCAAGGTCGCAGTCAGCCGGCGGCCGCTCCCGGGCCGGAAGTTGAGCATGTCGAAGATGGGGTTGAACAGGTCGGGCACCACGGCGAGCAGCAGGACGCCCAACGTGATGCCCGATGAGATGATCAGGGACAGCCGGCTGATCTGGCGCCGCCGATACCTGAACATGGCGAGCGCGAGAAACGCGACCGCCGCGAGCCCCCCGAGGATCCGTAGGGCGATCATCGGGCCTTGTTAGTGGGGCGCGGGCTCGCGGACCGGCGCCCGCCAACGGGTCTTCGGCAGGATGTGGTCGAGGATCACGCGATCCTTGTGCCGCTCGATGGCGGCGAACATCGACTCGATCAGGGTCTCCGACAGCAGGTGCGGTTCCAGTCCGAGATCGAGGAGCTTCGTGTGCATGGGGTTGTAGTAGTGCTCCTCGGCCTCCACCCGAGGATTCTCCAGATGGCGGACCTCGACGGGGAGGCCGTAGGCGGTCCCGGCCTCGTGCACCTGGCGGGCCAGGTCCAGGATCGAGAACTGCTCCGTGAACTGGTTGAACACCCGGTATTCGCCGGGCTCCGGTGGGTTCAGGACTGCGAGCTCCACGCACCGAAGCGTGTCGACGATGTTGAGGTACCCGCGGGTCTGGCCGCCCCTGCCGTAGACGGTGAGCGGGTGGCCGATCACCGCCTGGAGGCAGAACCGGTTGAGGGCGGTGCCGAAGACCTCGTCGTAGTCGAACCGCGTGGCCAGGCGAGGGTCGAGCGCGGTTTCCTCCGTCTCGATGCCGTAGACCACGCCCTGGTTGAGGTCGGTCGACCGCAGGCCCCACACGCGGCAGGCGAACTGGATGTTGTGCGAGTCGTGCACCTTCGTCAGGTGATAGAAGCTCCCGGGCATCTTGGGGAACGGAAGCGTATCGCTCCGCCCGTTGTGGTCGATGGTGATAAATCCCTCTTCGATGTCGATGTTCGGCGTGCCGTACTCGCCCATCGTCCCGAGCTTCACCAGGTGGGTCAGGGGCGCCAGCTCCGCCATGGCGAAGAGTACGTTCAGCGTTCCCACGACGTTGTTCGTCTGGGTGTACGCGGCGTGCTCGCGGTCGATCATCGAGTAGGGGGCGGACGGCATCTCGCCGTAGTGGACGATGGCCTCCGGCCGGAACTCCCGGACCGCGCGCTCCAGCACGGCCCAGTCCATCAGGTCGCCCTCCGTCACGCCGATCTCAAGGCCGGTGACGTCACGCCAGGCCGTGGCCCGGGCGAGGAGGGATTCCGGGATCGGGGTGAGCGAGTCCGTGCCGGCCTCGGCGTGGGCCCGGCGCCGGAGATAGTTGTCGACGGCGTGCACCTCGTGGCCCCGCCGGGAGAAGTGCATCGAGGTCGGCCAGCCGAGGTACCCGTCGCCGCCCAAGATCAGGATGCGCATTCGTGGTCCTCTCGGGTCGCGTGGGGAAACGCGGCCCATCCTACCAACCCCACGACCTGCGGAAACTCGGGCGAGAGGACCCGGTCGGCCGTCAGGCCAGGGAGGCGAGCTCCTCGAGGACCCGGTCCACCTCGTCGTTCGTGTTGTAGTGGCAGAACCCGATCCGTACGGCCCCACCGGTCTCCTGGAGGCCCAGGCGCTCCATGAGCTCGAG
>JBOGVI010000033.1:0-7085 GCA_050692695.1 Actinomycetota bacterium | reverse complement strand
CCGACGTCTATCAGGGCGCGCCCACGCCGGTGACCGCGTACATGTCGGCCGGCACCAAGGTGGCGGCGTTCGCCGCGTTCATCCGGGTGTTCGACACGTCGTTCCAGCCGCTCACGTGGGACTGGACCCCGCTGGTGTGGGGGGTCGCCGCCGTCACGGTGATCGTGGGAAGCCTGATCGCGGTGGCCCAGACCGACGTCAAGCGGATGCTCGCGTATTCGAGCATCGCCCACGCCGGGTTCATCCTGATCGGGCTCACCGCGGCCAACCAGGACGGCATCTCGGCGGCCCTGTTCTACCTGGTGGCGTACACGGCGATGATCCTCGGCGCGTTCGGCGTGGTGATGCTCGTGTCGTTCCGGGGGGAGGGCCGGACCTCGCTCGGGTCCTACGCGGGGCTGTACCGCAGGAGCCGGCTCCTGGCCGGACTCATGACGCTGTTCCTGCTGTCCCTGGCCGGCATCCCACCCACGGCGGGCTTCATCGCCAAGGTGAACGTGTTCCGGGTGGCCGTGGAGGCGGGCCACTGGCCCCTGGCCCTGATCGGCGTGCTGGCCAGTGTGGTGGCTGCGTTCTTCTACGTCCGGGTGATGGTCCTGATGTACATGCAGGAGCCCCAGGACGAGGCCGTGCCGGACTCATCCCTGGGGCCGCGTGCGATCCTGGCGATCCCGGCCCTGCTCACACTCCTGTTCGGCGTGTTCCCCGGAATCGTCCTGGGCCTGCTGGAGAAGGCGTCGGTGCTTCGATGGTGACGGATCGGCGGTTTCGGATAGGGTCGGCCCCATGAGCAGGCGCCTCATCCCCGGCCTGGAGGCCCCGGATCCCAGGCTCGAGGGAGAGGTCCGGGGCCGGCTAGACGAGGTGGAGGCCGCCCTGGAGAAGGCGGTCCGGGCCGATTCCGACCTGTTGGCTCAGACCTCCTCCTATCTGCTCTCGGCGGGGGGCAAGCGGTTCCGTCCCATGCTGGTGCTCGTGTCCGGGTACTTCGGCGATCCGACGGACCCCCGGCTGGTTCCGGGATCGGTGGCCATCGAGCTCGTGCACCTCGCCACCCTGTACCACGACGACGTCATCGACGAGGCCGACTCGCGCCGAGGGATCCCCTCGGTGAACGCCCGGTGGGACAACACTGTGGCCATCATGACCGGGGACTACCTGTTCGCCCGGGCCTCCGAGATCTCCACCGAGCTCGGGACCGACGTCTGCGCCCTCCTGGCCCGGACCATCGCCGTCCTGTGCGACGGCCAGATCCGGGAGGTCGAGGCGGCCGGGAGGCTCGACCAGACCGAGGGGGCGTACCTCGACATCATCCGGCGGAAGACCGGCGCGCTGATCGCCACATCGTGCCGCCTGGGCGGGATGCTGTCCGACGCCCCGGCCGAGCACCTGGACGTCCTGGAGGAGTTCGGCGAGGCGCTGGGGATGGCCTTCCAGCTCTCCGACGACATCATGGACGTCACCGCCACCGAGCGGGAGCTGGGCAAGGAGCCCGGCGTGGACATGAGGGAGGGGGTCTACACCCTTCCCGTGCTCCAGGCCCTGTCGGAAGGCGATCGGTCGCAGGAGCTTGCCGGGCTCCTGTCACCCGGCCCCCCGGAGGGCGATCGGCTCAGGCTGGCCCTGGAGATCGTGCGGTCCCCGGAGAGCCTGGGCCCGGCCCGAACCGCGGTGGCGACGGAGGTCGATCGGGCGAAGGAACTCGCGAGCCGCCTCCCGAAGGGGCCGCCCCGGGCGGCGCTCATCACGCTGGCCGAGTTCCTGGCCGCCCGGTGCGGAGCTCGGCAAGCGTGATGAGCGCCTTGTTAGAATCGCGGCGCTTGAGAAAGCGTTCACAAGCGTGGATACCTACTACCAGTCCTACGGGGTCGTCCTCGCGGTCCTGATCGCCGGCGGAGGGCTCGTGGCCGTCGCGATCGGACTCGCCAGGCTGGTGGCACCCCGCCGCCCGCTCCCCGACAAGCTCACCACGTACGAGTGCGGCATCGACCCGGTTGGCCAGGGCTGGTCCCAGAGTCAGGTCCGCTACTACATCTACGGCTTCCTGTTCGTCATCTTCGACGTCGAAAGCGTGTTCCTGTTCCCGTGGGCCAGGGTATTCGAGGGCCTGGGGTACCAGGCCGTGGTGGAGATGGCCATCTTCATCGGCATCCTTGCCCTCGGCCTCCTGTACGCCTGGCGCAAGGGGGTGCTTCGGTGGGCCTGATCGAGCGGACCCCCCTCCCCGAGCTCCAGCCGGTCAAGTTCATCTTGAACTGGGGGCGGCGGTACTCGCTCTGGGTCATGAACTTCGGCCTGGCCTGCTGCGCCATCGAGTTCATCGCGGCCTCCACCTCCAAGCACGACTTCATCCGGTTCGGGGTCATCCCCTTCGCGCACGGCCCTCGGCAAGCCGACCTGCTGGTCGTGGCGGGGACGCTCACCGACAAGATGGCGCCGGCCCTGAAGCGCGTGTACGACCAGATGCCCGACCCGAAGTACGTGATCTCCTTCGGCTCCTGCTCGAACTGCGGCGGGCCGTACTGGGATTCGTACTCCGTGACGAAGGGCGTGGACCAGATCGTCCCGGTGGACGTGTACGTGCCTGGGTGCCCGCCCCGGCCCGAGGCCTTGCTCCACGGGATCGTGAAGCTCCAGGAGAAGATCGCCAACGAGGACATCAAGGAGAAGTGGAGTGGCAAGCTCACGACGCCCGCTGCCACCCCCTGAGGTCGAGTCGCGGCTCCGCGCGCAGTTCGGCGACGACGTCCTCGCCTTCGAGGACCAGTTCGGCCACGCCGTGGTGACCGTGGTTCGGGAGCGGTACCGCGAGATGGCCATGTTCCTCCGCGACGAGCCCGAGCTCGCCTGCGACTTCTGCGACTTCACGGGCGGGGTGGACGTGGGCGATCGCGGCTTCGAGGTGGTGTCCCACCTGTATTCCACGACCCACAACCACAGCGTCCGGATCAAGGTGCCGCTGGAACGAGAGGACCCGGTCTGCCCCACGATCTCGGACATCTTCCCCACGGCGAACTGGCACGAGCGGGAGACCAGTGAGATGTTCGGCATCGGGTTCCAGGGCCACCCCCAGCCGGTCAAGCTTCTGCTCCCCGAGCCCTTCGAAGGCCACCCCCTCCGCAAGGACTTCCCCCTGATGAGCAGGGAGGCGAAGCCCTGGCCGGGCGCCGTGGAGGGCGAGGAGGAGGAAGAGGAAGGGTGATCGCCCAGGCCGGCGAGAGCATCTTCAACCAGTGGTTCTCGAACTACTGGCTGGTGCTGGTGGTGAAGGCCGGGGTCGTCCTGGGCTTCTTCCTGGTCGCGCCGATGGTCGTCGGCTACGCCGAGCACAAGGTCTTGGCCCACATGCAGAGCCGGCTGGGGCCGATGTACGCGGGGCGGTTCCACGGGTGGGCCCAGCTCGTGGCCGACGGGGTGAAGTTCATCCAGAAGGAAGACGTCATCCCCAGGGCCGCCGACCCGTGGGTGTTCTCGCTGGCCCCGGCCGTGGCCATGATCCCGTACATCGTCCTGTTCGTGGTCATCCCGTTCTCGCCGGAGATCTTCGCCCTGAACCTGGACGTGGGGATCTTCTTCGTGCTCGCCATGTCGTCGGTCAGCGTCATCGGCGTGCTCATGGCGGGGTGGGCGTCGGCCAACAAGTTCTCGCTGATCGGCGCGCTGCGCGCGGCCGCCCAGCTCATCGCATACGAGCTCCCGCTGGTGCTGGCGGCGGCGTCCGTGGTCATGCAGGCCGGCACGCTGTCGATGATCGGCATCACGGAGGCCCAGGACCGGTACTGGTTCGTCATCACCCAGCCGGTGGGGTTCGTGATCTTCCTGGTAGCCTCGTTGGCCGAGCTGACCCGGCCGCCGTTCGACATGCCGGTTGCCGACTCGGAGATCATCTTCGGGGCGTACACCGAGTACACGGGCCTGAAGTTCGCCTTCTTCCTGCTGGCCGAGTACGGGGGCATCGTGGCTCTGTCGGCCATCGCGTCAGTGCTGTATCTCGGGGGATACCGGGCGCCGCCGCTTCTCGGGCTCATCCCTGAGCCCTTGTGGATGGCGGCGAAGATCGGCGCGCTGTCGTTCTTCGTGATCTGGCTGCGTGCCACCTACCCGCGGCTGCGGGAGGATCAGCTGCAGCGGTTCTCGTGGCTGTTCCTGATCCCGCTCACTCTCGTCCAGATCATCGTGGTCGGCCTGGTCAAGGTCGCGGTGAGGTAAGGGGGAGGGCTGTGGCCGTCGACGAGCGAGGCGCACGAACGGCGCCCGAAGCGGGCATGGCGGTGGGGCAGGGCCTGGTCAAAGGGCTCGGCGTCACCCTGAAGCACCTCCTCCACCCCGCCGTCACCCAGCAGTACCCCGACGAGAAGCCGGACCTGCCGCCCCGGACCCGGGGGGTCATCGCGCTGAAGGAAGCAAACTGCACGGTCTGCTACATGTGCTCGCGCGAATGCCCCGACTGGTGTATCTACATCGACGCCCACAAGGAGACTCACGAGCCGGCCTCGGGTGGGCGCGCGAGGTCGATGAAGGTGCTCGACCGGTTCGCGATCGACTACGCGCTTTGTATGTACTGCGGGATCTGCGTGGAGGTTTGCCCGTTCGACGCCCTGTTCTGGAGTCCCGAGTTCGAGTACGCGGAGCACGACATCGTCGAGCTGATCCACGAGAAGGAGCGCCTGGAAGAGTGGACGTACACCGTCCTCCCGCCGCCGTCGATCGAGGAGGGCGCGGAGCCTCCTGCCGAGGAGCCGGTTCCCGGGGCCGCTCCTGCCGCTCCTGCCGCTCCCGCCGCTCCGGCCGCTCCTGCCGAGCACGAGAACGCGGATGGGGGCGCGTAGGGGATGAGTTCGCAGGAGTACGCTTTCGTCGTCCTCGCCCTGGTAGGGACGGTGTCGGCGTTCCGGCTGGTCACCGCGAGGAACGTGGTCCACGCCGCCCTGTATCTGGTCGTGACGCTCTCGACCGTCGGCGCGGTCTACCTGCTGCTGGCCGCGGAGTTCGTGGGGTGGGTTCAGATCCTGATCTACGTGGGCGCCATCGTGATCCTGTTCCTGTTCGGCCTGATGCTCACGAAGGCGCCCATCGGACGGGAGGCCTTGGACAACCAGCAGCGAGGGATCGCCCTCCTGATCGGCCTGCTGGTGCTGGCCGGGCTGGTGTTCCTGATCCAGGACGCGTTCCAATGGAGTGACCCCAAGCTCCGTCCCGGGGTCGGTTCGACCCTCGACCTCGGCGAGTCCCTGTTCCGGCAGTGGGTGCTGCCGTTCGAGGCGGTGTCGTTCCTGCTGCTCGCGGCGCTGATCGGGGCCGTGGTGCTGTCTCGGAGGGACGATCGGCAGTGATCCGGCTCCCCCTCGTCCTGTTCTTCTCCGCAGTCCTGTTCTCGACCGGTGTGTACGGCGTGCTGGCGCGGCGGAACGCGGTGCTGGTGCTGATGTCGATCGAGCTGATGCTGAACGCGGTGAACGTGAACCTGGTTGGGTTCTCGCAGTTCTGGCAGCACACGACGGGACAGGTGTTCGCACTGTTCGTGATCGCCGTGGCCGCGGCCGAGGTCGGGATCGGCCTAGCCATCGTGATCCTGATTTACCGCAATCGCGAGACCATCTCCGTTGACGAGGTGAACCTCCTCAAGTGGTAGCCGCCGTCCAGGCCGAGCTGGCCGGGGAGCCGGGCATCCTCCAGTTCGCCTGGGTGATCGTCGTGCTGCCGTTGGTCTCGTTCCCTCTCATCGTGTTCTTCGGCAAGCGGATGCCGTGGAAGGGGGTGGAGCTCGGCGTGCCGGCCGTGGGCACGGGACTCGTGCTCTCCCTCCTGGTCCTGTGGCACTTCATCCAGGCCGGTGGTCCCTACGAGAAGGGGCTAACCTGGGCGCCGGTCGGCACGTTCACGCTGGAGATCGGACAGTACGTCGACGGGCTGACAGCAGTCATGTTCGTCCTGGTCTGCACGGTCTCCCTGTGTGTCCAGGTCTACTCCATCGGCTACATGCGCGGTGACGCTCGCTACACGTGGTTCTTCGCGGCGTTGTCACTGTTCACCGGGTCGATGCTGAACCTGGTGATCGCCAACAACCTCTTCCAGCTGCTGGTGGGCTGGGAGCTGGTCGGCATCTGCTCCTACCTGCTGATCGGGCACTGGTGGGAGGAGAAGGTCAACTCGGACGCCGCCATCAAGGCCTTCATCACGACGAAGACCGGGGACGTGCCCTTCCTCTTCGGCATCTTCACGCTGGTCTTCGCCACGGGGACCGCGAACATCGTCAAGATCTCGGAGGCGGCGGAGATGGGCCACATCTCCAGCGGGTTGCTGCTGGTCGCGGCCCTGCTGTTGTTCGGAGGGGCCATCGGCAAGTCGGCCCAGTTCCCGCTGCACGTGTGGCTCCCCGACGCGATGCAGGGCCCCACGCCGGTGTCGGCCCTGATCCACGCCGCCACCATGGTCGTGGCCGGCGTGTACCTGGTGGGGCGGTTGTTCGCAGTCTTCTCGCCGGCTGGCTCGGCCATGACCTTCATTTCCACCATCGCGGGGATCACGATGCTGATCGCGGCGCTCCTCGCCATGATCCAGGACGACATCAAACGCGTGCTCGCCTACTCCACGATCTCCCAGCTCGCGTACATGATCGCGGGACTCTCCCTGGGCGAGCGGGGGTACACCCCCGGCCTGTTCCACATGTTCACCCACGGCTTCTTCAAGGCGCTTCTGTTCCTGTGTGCCGGGTCGGTGATCCATGCCGTGCACAGCAACAACATGAGCGAGATGGGCGGCCTGAGGAAGCCCATGCCCATCACGTTCTGGACATTCGTGATCGGCGCGGCGGCCCTGGCCGGGATCCCGCCCCTTGCCGGGTTCTGGTCGAAGGACGAGATCATCACGACGGCCTTCAGGACCGGGAACTACGGGCTCTGGACCGTGACTTTGCTCACGGCCGTGATCACGGCCTTCTACATGACTCGGGCGGTCCTGCTCACGTTCTCCGGCGAGTACCGGGGGCACGCGCATCCGCACGAATCGCCGGCTGTCATGACCGCCCCTCTGGTGGTCCTGGCGGCCGGCTCGGCCGTCGTCGGATTCCTGGGCGCGCCGCAGCT
>JBOGVI010000032.1:0-3245 GCA_050692695.1 Actinomycetota bacterium | reverse complement strand
GGAGACGCCGAGCGTTCCCATCTTCCAGACCTCCACGTTCCGATTCGCCACCTCGGAGGACTACGCGGAGACCATCAGTTTCCGCCGCCCCGGCTACACGTACACGCGCGGCTACGGGAACCCCACGCTGCTCGCGTTCGAGGAGGTGATGGCCGACCTGGAGGGAACCGAGTCGGCACTCTCGTTCGCATCCGGGATGGCGGCCATCCACACCGTCCTCACGTCGGTGGCGCGCTCGGGCGACCGGGTCGTGGCGAGCCGGGAGCTGTACGGCGGCGCCTACTCGCTGTTCACGAAGGTCCTTCCCCGGTACGGGATCGACGTGACGTTCGTGAGCCCCCACGACCTCGACGCGGTGGCCGGCGCGCTCCCCGGGGCGAAGCTGTTCTACGTGGAGACCATCGCCAACCCCACCGTCACCGTGGCCGACCTGGAGGCCCTGGGCGCGCTGTGCCGGGCGGCGGGCGTGCCGGCCGCCGTGGACAACACATTCGCCTCGCCGTACCTGTGCACCCCGGCCCGGTTCTGGTTCGAGTACGTGATCCACTCGACCACGAAGTACATCGGCGGACACCACGACCTCATCGGCGGCGTGGTGTGCACGTCCGAGACGGGTATGCAACGGCTCCGCGAGGCGGTGATCGAGACCGGCGGCACCATGGCTCCTTTGGAGGCATGGCTGGCGATGCGGGGGCTGATGACGCTGGAGCTTCGGATGGACCGCCACTCCCGGAACGCGCAGGCTGTCGCCGAGTTCCTCGAAGCGCACCCCAAGGCCGAGCGGGTGCACTTCCCGGGGCTGGCCTCACACCCCCAGCACGACGTGGCGGAACGGTTGCTTCCCAAGGGGTTCGGCGGGATGCTGGCCTTCGAGGTGGCGGGCGGCCTGGAGGCCGGGATGCGCTTCTGCGACGCCCTGGAGGTGGCGTGGGTGGCCACAAGCCTGGGGGGCACGCACAGCCTCGTCGGCCACGCCGCCTCCACCACGCATCGGCAGCTTGCCCCGGCGGCCCGCCGGGCGGCGGGGATCGCGGACGGGCTGATCAGGGTGAGCGTGGGCCTGGAGAACGTGGAGGATCTGATCGATGACTTCGGGCGGGCCCTGGAGAAGGCATGAGGAAGCGGATCGTCATCCTGTTCGGGGGGCGCTCGGCGGAGCACGAGATCTCGGTGATCTCGGCGCGTTCGGTGATGGACGCGCTCGATCCCGAGCGGTACGAGGTCGTCCCGATCGGCGTGACGAAACAGGGCCATTGGCAGCTCATGCCGGGCGGGCCCCCCGCCCTCGCGTCCGGCTCCCCGGAAGCGCTTCCGGAGGTGACCGAACGGTCCGGACCTGAGGTCGCCCTGGACCAGGAGCCCGGCTCCCAGAGCCTGGTCGCCCAGGACGGGTCGCGAACCCCCATCGACGTGGTCTTCCCCGTGATGCACGGCCCGCACGGCGAAGACGGCTCGATCCAGGGGTTCCTGGAGATGGCCGGCGTCCCCTACGTGGGCGCCGGCGTTCTCGCATCGGCAGTGGGCATGGACAAGGCCGTGCAGAAAGCCCTATTCCGGGCGGCCGGGATCCCGGTCGTCGAGCACGAGGTGGTGCACGAGCGCGAGTGGGAGGAAGATCCCGAGGCCGTGGAGGCCCTGGCCGCGCACCTGGGGTACCCGCTGTTCGCCAAGCCTTCCACGCTCGGCTCTTCGGTGGGCGTGACGAAGGTGCACGAGACAAGGGAGCTCCGGCGGGCGCTGGAGGAGACGTTCCAGTACGGCCGCAAGGCCTTGCTGGAGCGGTCCGTGGAAGGGGGGCGGGAGATCGAAGTGGCGGTGCTCGGCAACGACGACCCGGTGGCCTCCGTCGCGGGCGAGATCGTTCCCCGGGGCCACGAGTTCTACAGTTACGAGGCGAAGTACCTGGACGAAGGGGGCGCCGAGTTGATCATCCCGGCCCCAATCGCAGCGGAGACCCTGGAGGAGGCCCAGCGCCTGGCGGTGGCGGGCTTCCTTGCCCTCGACTGCGCCGGGCTCGCCCGCGTGGACTTCTTCCTGCGGCAGACCGGCGGGCTGCTGGTGAACGAGATCAACACGATCCCCGGGTTCACGCAGATCTCGATGTATCCGAAGCTGTGGGAAGCGTCGGGGCTGTCCTACCCCGAGCTGATCGACCGGCTCGTGGATCTGGCCTTGGAACGGCACGAGCGTGAGCAGAAGCGGGGCGCCGTCATCTAGCCGGGCGCCGCATGTCCCCGGGGCTTACAGGTGCACGACCGGGCAGGTCAGGGTGCGGGTGATGCCCTCCACCGACTGGATCCTGGCCACGACCAGCTTGCCCAGCTCGTCGACGTTCTTGGACTCCGCCCGGACGATCACATCGTAGGGCCCGGTCACGTCCTCCGCCTCCGTCACACCCGTGATGTCCCGGACGTCCTTCGCCACCTGCGCTGCCTTCCCGACCTCGGTCTGGATCAGGATGTAGGCCTGGACCACGGCTACCTCCCCTGTGGGTGAGGCCCCAGCCTATCTACCGGCCCCAGGGCGCGGCAACGCCGGTTCCTCCATGCTGACAGCGGCGCGATAATCGGACCGTGGCACGCCGTAGGAAGAAGCCCGCCAAGGCCGGAGGGTTCCTCCAGGTCTATCGGCGGATCCGCAAACCCATGCCGCCGCCCGAGCGCGTCATCGAAGATCGCCGCCGGCGGCTCGAGGACGAACGGGCCCGGCGAGAGATGGAGGAGGGCGAGCCGGAACGCTTCCCTGGAGGCGAGTGATCTTCGAGGACCGCGTGGACGCAGGGGAACGGCTGGCCAAGGCGCTGGTCGACTACTCGGGGGCCGACGCCGTGATCCTCGCCATCCCCAGGGGCGGGGTGATCGTGGGCGAGGTCGCGGCCAGGCAGCTCGGGGTTCCGCTCGACGTGGTCGTCCCCCGCAAGATCGGAGCCCCCGGGAATCCGGAGCTCGGTTTGGGCGCGATCGCCCCGGGCGTGCGGGTCATCGACCCAAGGATGGTCGAGATGCTGGGCGTCTCCCAGGGCTACCTGGAGCACCAGATCGCCGTCGAGGAGCAGGAGATCGAGCGCCGGCTCCACGCCTACCGGGCCGGCGGACCTCCGGCCGACGTCGCGGGGAAGGTGGCCATCGTGGTGGATGACGGGGTGGCGACCGGAGGTACGGCGGTGGCCGCGGTCCGGTGGGCGAAGGCGCAGGGAGCGAGCAAGGTCGTGCTGGCGGTGCCGGTCGCGCCGGGCGCGTCGATGG
>JBOGVI010000031.1:0-20370 GCA_050692695.1 Actinomycetota bacterium | reverse complement strand
TCCGCCACGAGGACCGGGAGGTCTGCCTCGGCTCCCTGGACGGTCGCCTTCGGCACCTCCCCGTCGAAGTACGACTCCAGCATGGCCAGCACCCTGCTGGCCAGGTTCCCCAGGCCGTTCGCCAAGTCGGCGTGGTAGCGGTCGTTCATCGACTCCCAGGAGAAGGACCCGTCCTGGCCGAACTGGATCTCCCTCATGAAGTAGTACCGGTAGGCGTCCACGCCGAACTGGTCCACCAGCTCGAAGGGGTGGATGCCGGTGGCGTTGGTCTTCGACATCTTCTTGCCGCCGACCGTGAGGAATCCGTGGGCCCACACCTGGGTCGGCGGCTCGACCCCGGCGGCCATCAGCATGGCCGGCCAGTAGATGGCGTGCTGGCGGAGGATGTCCTTCCCAATCATGTGGACGTTCGCCGGCCACATCCGGGCGAACAGATCCGGGTCCGAGCCGTACCCGGCCGCGGTGATGTAGTTGGTCAGGGCGTCGAACCAGACGTAGTTCACGTGCGTCGAGTCCCACGGCAGCGGGATGCCCCACCGGAACGACGTCCTGCTGATCGAGAAGTCCTGGAGGCCGCCGCGGATCAGCGCGAGGACCTCGTTCCGCCGGACCTCCGGCTCCACGGATCCGGGGTGGAGCTCGTAGTGCTCGAGGAGCCGATCTCCGTAGGCCGAGAGCCGGAAGAAGTAGTTCTCCTCGCGCATCTGCTCCACCGGCCGGTCGTGGATCGGGCACTTGCCGTTCACGAGGTCGTCCTCCGTGTAGTACAGCTCGCAGGACACGCAGTACAGGCCCTCGTACGTGCCGAGGTAGATGTCGTCCCGGCCGTTGTCGTGCACGGCGTTCAGGAGCTCCGCCACGGCCGCCTCGTGGCGGGGCTCGGTGGTCCGGATGTACCCGTCGTACGCGATGTCCAGGCGGGCCCAGACCTCCTTCCACCGAGGCTCCATCGAGTCCACCCAGTCCTGCGGGGACATTCCGGCCCCCTCCGCGGCCCGCTGGAGCTTCAGGCCGTGCTCGTCCGTGCCGGTGAGGTGGAAGACCTCGTCGCCCCTGAGACGGTGATACCGGGCGATGAAGTCGGTGGCGACGGCGTTGTACGCATGCCCGATATGCGGCACATCGTTCGGGTAGTAGATCGGCGTGGTGATGTAGAAGACGTCCCGTCCCATGGTCGGGCCATTCTAGGATCACCTCGGCGGGGCCGCGGCTTCATTGCCCGTGAGGCGACGGCGGGCCGGACGAAGTCTCGACCAGCACGCGGTAGATGGCGTTCGCCGAGCCCCCGCGCTTCCGGGCCACCTCGGCCGCGGCGTCGCGCTTGCGCCGGCCCACGGCCACCAGGGCTCGCGCCTCCGCCACGAGCTCCCCCAAATCGAGGGCCTCGGGGTCGCGGCTCCCCTCGATCACCACCACCACCTCGCCCCGAAGGCCCAGGTCCCGGATGGTGCCCAGCACCTCGGAGGCCCGGCCCCGGATGACCTCCTCGTGGAGCTTGGTCAGCTCCCGGGCGATGGCGACCCGCCGGTCCCCCAGCTCCCCCACCACCTCGCGCAGGAGGGACACCACCCGCCGGGGCGACTCGAATAACACCAGGCTCCGGCGGTCCTCCGCCACTTCCCGCAGGCGGACGCGTCGCTCCCCCGGGCGACGGGGCAGGAACCCCTCGAACGCGAACCGGTCGGCGGGGAGCCCCGACACCACCAGCGCCGACACGGCCGCGGTTGGGCCCGGGATCACGCGGACCTCGATCCCCTCCTCCACGCAGGCCCGGACCAGGCGGTGGCCGGGGTCGGACAGCCCGGGCATCCCGGCATCGGAGACGACGGCCACGTCGCGGCCAGAGCTGAGCTCCTCCAGCAGCTCGTCAGTTCGCCGTGCCTCGTTCCCCTCGAACAACGAGACCATCTTGGCCTCGATGCCGAAGCGGGCGAGGAGCCGGCCGGTCCGCCGGGTATCCTCCGCGGCGACGAGTCCCACGGTCCGCAAGGTCTCCCGGGCCCGGTCCGTCATGTCCCCGAGGTTCCCGATCGGCGTCCCCACGAGATAGAGGGTTCCCGTCATGGGATCGATGGTGTCACGGTTCGGGCGCGCCGAGAGCTGCCGCTCGAGCAGGCCCATCCATCGGTAGAGTGACGGCCCGATGGCCACCACGGCATCCCGCAAGGACTACTCGGGGACACCGCTCCCCAAGAAGCTTGGCATCCGGGAGAGCTCCCGCGTCCTGCTCGTAGGGGCACCCGAGGGATTCGCCCTGGGGGACCTGCCGACGGGGGCGGAGGTGGTCGGGCGGTCTGGCGAGCAGCTGCACGTGGTGGTCCTGTTCGCCACGCGGCGGAGCGACCTGGAGAGGATGTTCAGGCCCTTGGCGAAGATGCTGGACCCGGCCGGACGCCTCTGGGTCGCGTGGCCGAAACGGGCGGCGAAGATGGACACGGACCTCACCTTCGACGTCGTCCAAAGGGTCGGCCTGGACGCCGGATTGGTCGACAACAAGTCGACCTCCATCGACCAGGCGTTCCAGGGGGTGCAGTTCGTGTACCGGCTGACGGATCGGCCGGCACGATGACGCGTGCCCCCCCTGAGCCGGAGGGCCTCTCGTACCATTATGCTGTGCAGACCCGGTCCCCCCAGATCGAGGCTCCCGCTCCTCGAAGCGTCGGGCCCTCCATCCTGGCCGCCCTCCGTGGGTGGGTCAACCGGCCGGTCGTGGCGGTGGTGGCTGTGGGCCTGATCGCCGGGGTTCTTCGGTTCACCTACCTCGGCACCCCGAACCAGCGGCTGTTCGACGAGATCTACTACACGAAGTCGGCTTGTATCTATCTGGGCTACTCGAATGCGCGCTGCGACGTCACCAGCGACGACGAGAAGTACTGGCGAAAGGACAAGAACGATACGGGGGCGTGGGTGCACCCGCCGCTCGGCAAGTGGACCATCGCCCTCGGCGAGGTCACCTTGGGCAATGATCCCTTTGGATGGCGCGTGCCATCGGCTGTCTTCGGGACGGCCGCGGTCGTGGTCCTTGCATTGATCATCCAGCTCCTGTTCGGCAGCGTGATCTGGACGTTCACCGGGGGGCTGCTGCTCGCCACCGAGAACCTCAGCTTCGTGCAGTCGCGCGTGGCGATGCTCGACGTCTTCGTCGCGTTCTGGATCGCGCTGGCGTTCCTGTTCCTGCTCCTGGACCGGCGGTGGATGGAGCGACGCACGCTCCCCGCCCAGGACCTCGACGCGCTCGAGGAGGCACCTCCACCGCCTCGTGTCCCATCCCCGCTGCTCCGGCCGTGGCGGATCGGCGCCGGCCTGGCCCTGGGAGCGGCCGTGGCCACCAAATGGTCGGGGGTCACGGCGATCGCTGGCGCCGTGGCGCTGTCCTTCATGTGGGAAGCGGTGCGCCGCAAGCGTTCAGGCGTTCGTCGGCCCATATGGCGGACCATCCAGTGGGAGTCCTTTCCCATCGGGCTGTTCCTCCTGGCGGTACCGGCCCTGGTGTATCTCGCGTCGTACCTCGGGTGGTTCCAACACTTCGGCTTCCATCTCGACGATTGGCTGAAGCTCCAGCAGGACATGGTCGGTTACCACGAGAACCTCCAGACGATCAATCCCAAGACCCATGAGCCCACCCACCCGTCTATGGCCCAGGCCTGGAAGTGGATCCTGCTGTGGCGGCCGGTGCTGTACGCGGCGGAATACGGCAAGGGCGTGCGGTGGGTGATCTACGCGAACGGGAACCCTGCGATCTTCTGGGGAAGCCTCTTGGCCATCCCGTACGTTGCATACGCGTGGCGGCGCAAGCGTGACTGGCGTGCCGGGTTCGTGGCTGTCGCCACTGCCGCGCTGTACCTGCCGTGGTTTCTAGTGTCCCGACCGCAGTTCTTCTTCTACGCCACGCCCATCGTGCCCTTCTTCGTGCTTGCCTGCATTTACGCCCTGAAGGACCTGTCCGAGGCGCACATCGCCGGATCCCGGTCCCGTCCGTGGCTTCCGGTAGCGGTGGGATTCGTGGTCGTCTCCGTGTACCTGTTCTTCTTCTTCTGGCCCGTGATGACGGGCGGACAGTTGTCCGACTCCGCGTGGTCGGCGCGAGCCTGGTTCCCGAGCTGGGTGTGACGTGACCGCCGGCCGAGGCGCCGGATCCCATCCGTCCGGGCGCCCGGCTACGACTCCCGCCGATGCCCGCTCACACGTTCATCCCCATGAGCGACGGCATCCGCCTGGCCGCGACCCTGATCTCCCCGGAGCCGAGGGGACGTGGCCGGCCATCCTGGAGGCCCTCCCGTACCGCAAAGACGATCTCACCGCCTCGTACGGCCGAGTACGTCCGGCTGGCGGAGGCGGGATACGTCGTGTGCCGGGTGGACGTCCGCGGCACCGGGACCTCGGAGAGCCGGGCTCCAGTAGCGGCCGCAACCTCCGTCCAACGGTTCGCCAACGCGTCATCTCTAGCCTCGGTCCCCGGCGCCGGTCGTTCCGGCGTCCGAGGAGGTGTGGCGTCATGCGCAGGAACCTGTCCATCGCCGCGGCGACGGCGGCGCTGATCGTGATGGTGGCCGGAGGGATCGCCGGCGCGCGAGCGTCTTCGTCCGGCGCCGCCCAAGGCCAGTCGATGACGGTGGTCCAGCGCGCCCCGGAGCAGGCGTTCCAGGACTTCGGCGCCGCCGGGCCGACCCCTGGCGACATCCTGGTCTTCCGGAGCGCGCTGTTCGACGAGACGAACACGACCCTTCTGGGCGACCTACATATCCAGTGCGTCGTGAACTTCGGGAACAAGGCCGTGTGCGTGGGGATCTTCTCGTTCACTGGGAGAGGACAGCTCGCGGTCGACGCGCTGCCCGAGTTCCCCCTTCCGGCCACCGGGATCGTCACCGGCGGGAACGGCGAGTTCCAGCGGACCCGCGGCCAGGCCGACATCGAACCCCAACCCGACGGGACGACCGTGATCACGTTCCACCTGTTCGGCTGAGGGAAGGAGACGGAGGTCGCCGATCTCCGACGACCTGAGGTGGCTAGGCCCGGTCGAGCGGTCGGGTGTTCATCCGGATGCCGATCGAGCAGCGCTCCCCGCGCCGGGGTCCCTCGACCGTGTGGAACGGCCGTCCGTCCCGCTGCCCGGCCAGTCCGGGGCCGCGCAGCAGGGTCAGTCCACCGGGGCCGGCCTGCCACCGCTCGATCACGTCGCCGGAACGGTCGCGGCACACCGTGAACGGCGCGGCACCGTGGATGGTGACCACGGCCACCAGGCGCCGGTACCACTTGCCGTCGAGGTGCGGCGTGATGCCGATCGAGCCGGCCCGGTACAGGCCCACGCCCGCCTCGTTCGGCCGCCACGTGGCCAGACCGCGGATCCCCCGCCCGTGTGATCGCACCATCGCCGAGAGCTCGTCGCGGAGCTCGGCCAGGACCGGGAAGCCGTCCATGGGATCGGGGACGTCGTATCCCTCGATCTCCTGGCGGACCTGGCCGAACGAGTCCTCGAACTGCTGGAACGGGCCGACTCGGATCTCACGCCAGAGCCGGCGGCGGAAGGCGTCGTCGAGCGCCTCCTGCATGTGGGCGTACCCGCGTTCGGCAGTCATCCGGAGTGCCCGGCGAAGGTCCAGGCCCGAGGCCAGCACCACGGCTACGCCCCCGGGAGATGGTCGCGGAACACGAGGTACCCTGCCCCGGCCCCAACGTCGAGGAGGAAGTGGGCGATCACGATGGGCCACGTCCGGCGGGTCCTGACGAAGATCAGGCCGAACAGGATCCCCAGCGCCACGTTCCCGGCGAAGCCGCCCCATCCCTGGTACAGGTGGTACGCCCCCCGCAAGATCGCGGAAAGGCCGACGGCACCCGCCGTGGAGAGCCGGAACTGCTGGAGCCTCTTGATGAGGTACCCGACGACGATGACCTCCTCGGTGAGCGCCGCCTCCGCCGCCCGCAGGAGCAGCACCGGCACCGTCCACCAGTGACCGAGCGGTGGCACTGGCACCACGAACCGGTTCACGCCGAGGGCCACCGAGCCCAGGTACACGCCGATCCCCGCCACGGCCACCACCGCGAACAGGACCGCACCGGACGCGATGTCCCTGCGGGGCCGGTCCCAGGCCATCCCGATGGCCGCGGGCCCTTCCCCGTTGCGCCGCACCAGGTACAGGACCAGCCACACCGGCGCCAGGCCGAACACGATGTTCGCGATCTGCGTGGGGAACCCGACCCGGGGGACGACGTAGACCGTCGCGCCCTTCACCGGGGCAGAGGTCAGGCTGATGATCGCGTACACCGCGCTCGCCAGGAGCGAGAGCGACAGGACGACGAGGACCTCCTCGAGAAGCGTCCGTTGGGAAAGCGGCGCTGGGGCGGTGGGACGGGACGGCGCGGCCATGGCCAAAGCCTACGCCGCCAGCCGCTTAGCCCAGGTGCACCTCGACCATCAGCAGCTCGGTGGCGGCTTCGGCCTCCAGCGTGATCGCCGGTTCATCGTGGATCTTCGCCCCGTCGCCGGTCCCGAGCTTCTCGTCGTTCACGCGGAGCACACCCTCGATCACGTACAGGTAGGCACCGTGACCGGCGTCGAAGGCGTGCTCGAGCTTCGTCCCGGCGTTCATCGACGACACGTAGACCGCGGCATCCTGGTGAACGAGCACCGCGTCGCCGCCCCTACCCGAGATCGCCTTCAGCAGCCGGTCGGTGCGGTCCTCCCTGGTGAACACCTTTTGTTCCACCTCCGGTGGCAGGCCGCGCTCGGCTGGCATGATCCACATCTGGATGAACCGGAGCGGCTCGCTATCGGAACCATTCTGCTCGGAGTGCCAGGCGCCCGAGCCGAGCGTCATCCGCTGGACCGACCCCGCCGGGAGCATCCCCGGCGGCCCGCCCACGTCGTCCTCGTGCCGGAACGTCCCCTCCACCACGTAGGTGAGCCCCTCGATGTCGCGGTGGGGGTGCAGCGGCCAGACCGCGCCGGGGATCAGCCGGTCGTCGTTGAAGACCCGAAGCGTGCCGAATCCCATGTTCGCCGGGTCGAAGTACTCGTCGAACGAGAAGTGCCACCGTGCGCTGAACCAGCCGCCGTCCTTCGCGTGGATCTCGGCGTCCCGCCGGATCTCGACCATCGCGGTTCCCCCTCGGATGGTATCGCCTGGATCGTATCGCCCGGTGCAAACACGGGCGCGGGGACAGCCATTCCCCCCTACCAGCCGCCCGTACAGTCCGCTGCGCTCTGCGCGTCCACCCGTCCGAAGGTGACGAGGTCGCCGGTGGCCGCCGCGCATACGAACCCGGAGCCGGTCGACGTCACCATGACTACGCTGATCGGCGTGACGCCCCGGAGGCTCACCATGCCGGGGACGGCCGGTCCGATCGTGAACCTCACCGATGGGTCGTACTGCGAGGCGGCCTGGGGACCGAACCCTTCGTAGGAGCCGTGCTCGGCGAAGTAGACGCTCGCCGTTCGGATGGCGGTCCTCATGGTGGCCTGCGCGCCGAGGTCGTTCGCCTTCCCGATCTGCGACGCGGCCAGCCCGCCACGCTCGGCCTCTTGGCGCCCCGCGAGCACGAGCGGGATGGTGACGATCATGCCCCCCACCATGGCCACGCCCAAAACCATCCACAGGCTGGCCGCGCCTCGTGCGCTCCGTGCAGCCATCGGTCCGTGCCGGAAGTCGGTCCGGCCTCCGCCGTTTCATTCGGCACGGCCGAGGGGGCGCTGAAGCCCGGTCCTACAGCTGGAGCACGGGGCAGGTGAGGGTGCGGGTGACGCCCTCGACGGCCTGGATCGGCATGACGATGGACTTGGCGAGCTCGTCGAGGTCGGCCGCCTCGCCTCGGGCGATGACGTCGTACGGCCCCGTCACCCCGTCGACCGCGGAGATGCCCTTGATCTGCCCGATCTCCCGGGTGACGTGGCTGGCCTTGCCCACTTCGGTCTGGATCAGGATGTACGCGCTGACCACGGGAACCCCCTCGTCCGGATGGCTCGGCGGTATCGTACGCGAAGAAACGGAGGTCGCGCGAACCGCTCGCGCCAGCTGTGGACCGGTCCGAGCGATGGCGTCTCAGGGAACGACCCCGGGCTCGGGTTCGATGGTCGGCTCGACCTCCGGCACCGGCCCCGGGCGCGTGAGTGAGGGCGTGGCGAGCGAGCGGAAGGCGAACAGCCCGCCGGCGAAGGCGAGCCCGGATGCGACGACGTAGAGCGTCACCGAGCCGAAGGCCCCGTACAGGTAGCCCCCGAGCTGGCCGCCGACGATCGGCGCGATCCCGAAGGCGACCGTCCCCGCGATGGCCTGGCCCGAGGAATACAGCGACCTCGGCACGAGCTTGCCCACGATCACCACGCCGCTGGCGAACAGTAGCCCGAACCCCAGCCCCTCGAACACGGATGCGAGAGAGATCAGGAGCGGGCTCGAGATCAGCCCCCAGATCAGGAAGCCCGCGGCGTACACGCAGGCACCGGACACGTACACGGCGCGCAGGCCGAACCGGCGGGCGGCCCGCGAGAAGAGCAGCATCATCGGCACCTCCGCCGTGCCGCCGAGCGCGAGGCCCAGGCCGACCAGTCGGGGGTTGCCGCCCTGGTCCGCGATCCGAAGCGCGATGAAGTTCCACGCCGCCGAGAACGCCACCCACACGAAGAACATGCTGGCGAGGTACTTGCGGAACCGGGACGACGAGCGAAGGACCGCGCCCGCCGCGCCCATCCGGCCGTGGCGGGCCGAGGGCTGCGGGGGGTCCCGGTCCAGCGTGAAGCTCCACGCGAGCACGGCGAGGCTGGCGGCGGCGTAGATGGGCAACGTCCATTCGACACCGGTCTCGGTGAGGGCGAACCCGAGGAGCAGCGTGGCGACCGCGTAGCTCAGGCTCTCCCAGGCCCGGATCCCACCGTAGGCGTGCATCTCGGAGTCGCCCAGGTGGACCAGGGCCATGGCGTCGATGTTCGGGCCCATGGCACCGCCCACCGCTGCGAACAGCGCGCTCGTCGCGACGAGCGCCACGACGTCCTCCCCCGCGGCGAACAGCACCAGCGCCGACACGGCCGCCGCCACGGTCCCGAACTGGAGCACCGCGCGACGTCCGAAGCGCGTGTCGGCCAGGTGTCCCCATACCGGGTTCATCACGATCCGCGCGAACGCCATGGCGGCGATGACGAACCCGATCTGTTCGGGCGTCATGCCCCGCTCCTTCAGGAACAGGGTGAAGAAGGGAAAGAAGGCCGCGATGACCACCCCGAACAGGATGAACAGGCCGTGGATCGCGAACGATGAGCGGACGTGGCCCACCCGCACGGAGAGGCGGTCCGCCCCAGGCACGTATCGAGTATAGGAGACGCCGTCAGGCCACCGGTCGCTGTCCGGGCTTGCGTCCCGGGGGAACCGACCGACTATGATGCGGGCTCTCACGACGCAGGAATGGGGGGGAGCTATGCCAAGGACGCGTGCCATCATCATCCTCGGTGCGGTCATCCTGCTTATCACCCCGGGGACCGGCTCGTCCCGGACTTTAGGGGCTGGCGGTGAATCCGGCTCGGCCATGAACATCGAGGTCGTGGGCCATCACGACCTGGGAGGCCGGGGGTTCAACGCGGACGTCTGGACCCACGAGGGCTTCGCCTATATCGGCCACTGGGGCTTCACCGACTGGTCGAACGGGGCCAAGACCCGCTTCTGCCCCGACCCGCCGAACAACGGTGTAGCCGTGGTGGACGCCCGGAACCCGGCGAACCCAGTCATGGTGTCCCGCCTACAGAACCCCGACGGCACCTCGGCCGAGGACGTCGTGGTGTTCACGGCCCGGCACGGCCCACTGACCGGCCACGACATAGCGGCTGCCGGCCTCCAGGTCTGCGGCGGATCCCGGTACGACCCGAGCATCCGTCGGGGGCTCATGCTGTGGGACGTCACGAACCCCGCCGCGCCCGTGGAGCTCGGCTTCGTCAGCACGGGGTGCTGTACCCGCGGATTGCACGAGTTCGAGGTGGAGCACCGGGACGACCTCGGCAGGACCTTCGCCTACGCGACGGTACCGGCCAGCCGCTACCTGGATCCGAACGTTGCGAGCGGCTTCCGGGACGAAAAGGGCGACGGCGACTTCCGTCTGATCGACATCACCGATCCGGCCCACCCGGTGCAGGTCTCCGAGTGGGGGATCGAGGACGTCGACGGGCCATTCTCCGACGGCCAGGGCTGCGACCCCGACCCCATCTTCGGCCATGGGGCCGAGCCCTCCGAGGACGGTAGGACCGTGTTCGTGTCGTACTGGGACAGCGGCTTCATCGCGCTCGACGTGACCGACCCGGCCCACCCGGTGTTTCGCGGTCGAACCATTTACCCGGCTCAGGCTGACGGGGACGGACACTCGGCTTCCTTCGACGACGAACGGAGCCTCCTGTTCACCGCGGACGAGGACTTCTGCCCGAACTCGGGGCCGGGGATCGAGAAGAGTTGGGGCTACCTTCGCGTGTACGATTACTCGAACGTCGCGGCGCCCGTGCAGATCGGTGAGTACCGCACGCCGAACACGGTACGGCCCGGTGATCGGTCGGCCGGCGACTTCACGATCCACAACGCACTGGTGGTGGGAACCGACGTGTACACGTCGTGGTACTCGGACGGCGTCCGCGTCCTGGACGCCAGCAACCCCCGGGCGCCGAAGGAGGTGGCCTTCTTCGTCCCGCCCTCGGCGCCGAACCCGGTCGAGCCGCCACAGCGGTTCGTCCTGCCGCACAGCCCCGAGGTCTGGGGGGTGGTGGTCGACGAAGCCACCGGACTCATCTTCGCCAGCGACATGAACTCGGGTCTATGGATCCTCCGACGAACTGATACCGGGTAGGGCTCCGGGGACTCAGACCGCGCCGTGCTGGCTCCGGCCCTCGGCGAGGTGATCGGCGACCCCGATGCTCGTGAACGGGAGGATCGGGGCCAGAAGGAGCGCGACCTCCCCGGCGACCCTTACGAGCAGGAAGCTGCCCGCCGTGGCCGAAAGGACCGCGATCCATCGGGTCCTCCGGTCCGAGGCAGGCTCGGGGCGGAGAGCCGCGGTCCCGCCCGCGCCCAGGGCGGCGACGAAGCCGGTCACCGCGTCCTGGGCGAGCGCCGAGATGGGGATGCCCACCACGATCGCCAGGATCATCGCCTTGACCACGGCTCCCGGCGCCCGTGGATGCTCGGACAGGAAGGCCAGGGCGATGAACACGAACGGCACGAGCGCAAGGCCGAAGGCGATGAAGGGGCCCGCGTTCGGGGCATCCTCCCGGTCGGAGGCCACTGAGACGAGCCCCGCCAACACCGACCAGTAGGAGGGCACGAGTAGCAGCGTGGCGAGCGTGATGGCCCGCCACTTCCGGCGTGGCGAGAGCGGCTCGGCCCCCGCCAGCGCGGATCGTCGTGCCCGGGACACCGGCGTCTCAGCCCTTGACCGCGCCCGCGGTGAGGCCCCGCACGAAGTATCGCTGGAGGGAGAAGAACACGGCGAGCGGAAGGGACATCGAGATGAACGCCGCCGCCGTAAGCACCTGCCAGTCCTCGCCCCGCCCTCCGAGCAGATTCCTGAGTGCGATCGTGAGCACCTGGTTCTGCCGGGACCCCCCAAGGAACACGTACGCGACGAGGAGGTCGTTCCAGACCCACAGGAACTGGAAGATCGCGAAGGCGGCGAGCGCGGGGACCGAGAGCGGGATGATGAGCCTCCAGAAGATCGTGAAGTGGTCTGCGCCGTCGATCTTGGCCGACTCGATGATCGACGAGGGAAGCGAACCGATGTAGTTGCGGAGAAGGTACGTCGCGAGGGGCAGCCCGAACCCTGTGTGGGCGAGCCAGACACCCAGGAACGTGCCGTTGAGCTCCAGGTCGGGGAAGATCCGCATCCCGAACAGCGTGGCTCCATCTGCGTACAGGCGCAGGATCGGGATCAGCGCCATCTGGAGCGGCACGACGAGCAGCCCGACGACCGCGACGAACATCACGTACCGCCCCTTGAAGTCCATCCAGGAGAAGGCGTAGGCGGCGAACGCGGCGATCGTGATCGGAATCACGGTGGAGGGGATGGCCACCGCCAGGCTGTTCATGAACGCGTTCCCGAAGCCGGCTGCGTCCAGCGCCGTGCTGTAGTTCTCAAGGGTCCACTCGGCGGCGCGGAACGGGTGCGCGAGCGCCGTCCACCAGCCCGAGCTCACGACGAGGTCTTCGGGACGGAAGGACGTGATCAGGACGCCGACGGTCGGAACCAGCCAGAGCACGACGATCGCGGTGACGATGATGCGGATGACCCAGCCACCACGACGAACTTCGCCGGGCGCGCGTGCCTCGGCGGTGGCCGGGACGGGGATCGCGGGGGCGCTCACCGGATCATCTCCTGCTCGCGGAATTGGCGGATGTTCCAGATCATCACGGGAACGATCGCGGCGAACAGGACAACCGCGATCGCCGCTCCCCGTCCGTAGTGCAGGCCCACGAAGAACCAGTCGATCATGCGCTCGGCGATCACGACCGTGCCGTCGGACTCGGCGTTTCCGATAATGAAGACGATGTCGAACACCTTCAGCGCGTTGATCACCATGTACGTCGTCACCACGACCACCGTCGGGAGGATGCCGGGAACGATGATCCTGCGAAACACCTGCATCTCCGACGCACCGTCGATGCGGGCCGCCTCGATGATCTCGTCCGGGATCGCCTTGATGGCGGCCGACAGAACTACCATCGCGAACCCCGTCTGCATCCAGATCATGATCACCATCAACAGGGAGTTGTTCCACGGCTGCTGCTGGAGCCAGGCGATCGGGTTCTGCCCCAATCCGATCATGATCCCGTTGAGAAGCCCGATGTTGCTGCCGAAACCCGGTGGCCGGAAGCTGTAGATGAGCCGCCAGGTGATCGACGCGCCGGCGAACGAGATGGCCATGGGCAGGAAGATCATCGACTTCGCGACGGCCTCGCCGCGCCGGAGCCGATCGGCCAGGGTGGCGAAGGCGAGCCCGATCGTCACGCTGAACAACGGAACGAGGATGATCCACCCGGCCGTGTTGCGGATCGACCGCAGCATGTCCTCGTTCGTAAAGACGAACTTGAAGTTCTCCAGGCCGATGTAGCTCTGGGACCGAGCGTCCTTGAAGCTGATCAGGATCGTGTTGATGACCGGGTAGATCAGGAAGACGCTCAGGATGACGAGGGCCGGACCGACGAAGACGTAGGGGCGTACGCCCTCCCGGAACCGCTCGGGCAGGTACTCCACGACCCGGTTCATCCCCCAGAAGAGGAAGAAGACCCCGCCGACGCCGACGACGAGGGCCACGACGACGACCAACGCGCGGTTGGCGTTCTGATCCCGCAGGTAGTCGAACGTGGCCCACAGAAGCGCGAACGCCACGACGGGGATGGCCAGCGCGCTGAGCAGGCGCAGCAGGAGGACTCCCACAGCCCGCCCGGCGGCGGGCGGGGGCTCCGCGCGCACCCCCGGTCCCGACTGCGTGGGGTTGGTCGAGGTCGTCACGCCGCTTCATCCTCCCCCGACGAGGAATCCCGCGCAAACCGAAGGAGCGACCGCGTCGCGGCCGCTCCCTCGTCCGTCATCGAGCTCGGATAGCGATTCTACTCCGCCGGCCAGCCGGCCTCGATCTCCTCGAGGATCCCCTCGATCGAGTCCGGACCGTTCCGCATGTAGTCCACCATCCCGGTCCAGAAGCTGCCGGTCCCGACAGCCGCCGGCATCAGGTCCGAGGCGTCGAAACCGCCCGTTCCGTTCGCCAGGGCGTCGGTCAGCACCGCCGCGGAGTCGGCCAGGAGCTGGTTGGTGTAGCAGTCCGGCCCGACGTTGATGTTGGGCGAGATCCGGGACGAGGCCGGCTCGCCGGCGAACGCGCACTGCACCTCCGCGGCCATGAACCGATCGAGGAAGTCCTTGACCTCCGGGCGGTTCCCCCCGGTGCCGACGACCGCGAGCTCGCCGGCGAACAGGGTTCCCTCCTGGTCGATCGGCGGGAGCGGGAACCAGTCGTAGTCCACGCCCGCCTCGACCCCCTCGGGGAAGAAGGCCGGAATGAAGCTGGCCTGTCGGTGCAGCCAGCAGCCCGGCGGATCGTTGAACAGCGGGAGCGGTGCCTCGCCGAACGCGAGCGCCGGTATGTTCTTGGCGCCGCCGAGGACGTAACCCTCGTGGAACACGACGTCGCCGAAGATCTGCGCCGCGCTCAGCACGGCCGGGTCGTTGAACGGGATCTCATGGGTGTACCACTGCGTGTACACGTCCAGCCCCGCGGTGCGGAGCATGATGTCCTCGATCCAGTCGGTGGCCGGCCATCCGGTCGCGGCCTCGCTCTCGATGCCGATGCACCAAGGCGTCCCGCCGTCTGCCACGATCTGGTCGGACAGCGCGAGCATGTCGTCCCACGTCGTCGGGACCTGGTAGCCGGCGGCGTCGAAGTCGTCCTTCGGGTACCAGACCATGCTCTTCAGGTTGATGTTCGTCGGGAGCCCGTAGTGTTGGCCATCGACCTCCCCGAGCGCGACGAAGTACTCGCCGAACAGCCCCTCGAGCTCCGCGATGTCGAAGCCCATGTCCTCGAGGGAGGTGAGGTTGCCCGACTGGACCAGCTGGGCCACGGTCCCCGGCTGCGGCAGCAGGTAGACGTCCAGGGTCCCGGCCTGGGCTCGGATCTGGAACTGCTGTTCGGCCTCGCCGGACGCCTCGATCTCGGCCACGTAATCGGTCTGCGAGTTGATCAGGTCGTCGATGATGGCGTTGTAGGCCTCGGCCTCCCCCGGGTCGCCCGAGGACAGGACGTTGATGGTGCCCGTGTCCTCGCCTTGACCGCCACCTCCGCCGTCGCCGTCCCCGTCATCACCGGCGCACGCCACCGCGACCAACAACAGCACCGCAGGCAGCACGATCAGCCTGAATCGCCGCATATCCGCTCCCCCTCCTTATCCCCTCTGGATCCCCTCTGGCCGGATATTCCCCTACATGCCTTTATACGGTCAACCCGGCCCGGCGGCCTGAGGAGGTCCGGGAGTCACCCGAGGAGTGACCCACGACGGACGACGTCTCCGTACCACCGCGCGCTCTCCTTCGGGGTCCGCTTCTGGGTGGCGAAGTCCACGTGGACCAGGCCGAACCGCTTCGAGTAGCCCTCGGCCCATTCGAAGTTGTCCAGCAGGGACCAGACGAAGAACCCCGCCAGCGGGACGCCGGCCTGGAGTGCGGCCCGAGCGGCCACGAGGTGATCGCGCAGGAACGAGATCCGCTCCGGGTCGTCCACCACCCCGTCGGGGTTCACCTCGTCGTCGAAGGCCGCCCCGTTCTCGGTGACGATGATGCGGTCCGGCCCGTAATCGCCGTGCAGCCGGATCAGGAGCTCGGTGAGACCGTCCGGCTCGACTGGCCAACCCATCGCGGTGACCGGGACGCCAGGCGGGGGGAAGGACCACGCCCTCAAGGAGGCGGGGAACTCGGCGACCGGGGCTCCGGGACGAGCACCGGCGGTCACGGTGTGCCGGCGGTAGTAGTTCACCCCGAGGAAATCCATGGGGCCGGCGATCGTCTCCATATCGCCTTCGCGCACGAACTCAAGGGCGCTTACCGGCCGGTAGTGATCGAGGATGTCGGCCGGATACCCCCGGCCGAACAGAGGGTCCAAGAACAGCGCGTTCAGATGGTGGTCGGCCATCCGGGCCGCCCGGACGTCGTCCGGGTCGTCGGATCCCGGGCGGGTGGGCTCGAGGTTCAGCGAGATCCCCACCCCCGTCCCGCCCATGGCCTCCCGGGCCAGGCCGTGAGCGAGCAGGAGGTGGTGGGAGGCCGCTAGAGCGAGGGCATCGTCGGTTCGACCGGGCGCGTGGATCCCCATCCCATACCCGAGCCAGGCCGCGACCCACGGCTCGTTCACCGTGATCCAGAGCCGAACCTCACCGACGAGTGCCCCGTGGACGATCGCCGCATAGTCGGCGAACCGCGAGGCCGTGTCGCGGTTCGCCCATCCCCCCTCTGCCTCAAGCGCCTGCGGCAGGTCCCAGTGGTACAGGGTGGGCACCGGGGTGATGCCGTGGCGGTTCAGCGAGTCCACCAGGCGGCGGTAGTAGTCGAGCCCCGATTGGTTCGCCCGCCCGCGCCCCTCCGGCTGGACCCGGGGCCACGCCACCGAGAACCGGTACGCCCCGACGCCCAGGTCGGCCATCAGCGCCACGTCCTCCTCGTACCGGTGGAACTCGTCGCAGGCGACGTCCCCGGTGTCCCCGCCCCGGATCCTGCCGGGTGTCCGGCAGAACGTGTCCCAGATTGAGACCCCTCGGCCGCCTTCGCCGACGGCCCCCTCCACCTGATAGGCGGAGGTCGCCACTCCCCACAGGAACCCCTCGGGGAAGGAGATGGTGGACGGAGACGTTGGGCTCAGGCCCCGCCGTCCCCGTAGATCCCGAGTCCCGTCTCCGGATCGAAGAAGTGGAGCCGCCGCACGTCGACGACGAGCTCGATGGCTTCGCCCTCCCGCGCGCCGGTCCGTGGGCTCAGCCGGGCCACGAACGTCGACTCGCCCGAGCGGGCCTCCTGCTCCACGGCTTGCAGCGCCTCCTGGCCGACGTCGTGGGCGAGCTCCTTGACGTCCTCGGTGATCACGGCCGGCGCCTGGATCTTGACGTGCGCCACCACGTCCGCGCCGAGGGCCTCTCGGAGGATCACACTCGTCCGGATCCGGCGGTCTGTCGGAGCCTCGGGAACCAACGTCGCGTCCTCCATGTCCTCCGGGCGGAGACCGAGGATTACACGCTTACCCTCGAACGCCTTGAGGCCGGGACGAGCGGCGACGACCTGTGGGGGGATGCCGAGCTGGTACCCGCCGAACTCGGCCACGGCCGACCCGTTCGAGCGGGTCAGACCGGCCTCCACCATGTTCATCGCGGGGGAGCCGATGAAGCCGCCGACAAACAGGTTGTTCGGATGGTCGTACAGGAACTGTGGCGTGTCGACCTGCTGGAGGACCCCTTTCCTGATGACCGCCACTCGGTCACCCATGGTCATGGCCTCCACCTGGTCGTGGGTGACGTACAGCGTGGTCACCCGAAGCTCATGCTGGATCCGAGCGATCTCCGAGCGCATCTGGACGCGGAGCTTCGCGTCCAGATTCGACAGCGGCTCGTCCATCAGGAACGCCTTGGGCTCGCGGACGATGGCCCGGCCCATGGCCACGCGCTGTCGCTGACCCCCAGACAGCGCCTTGGGCTTTCGCGCGAGGAACTCCTCGAGGCCGAGGATCCCGGCCGCCTGCCGGACCCGCCGGTCGATCTCTTCCTTCGGCAGCTTGCGGAGCTTCAACCCGAAGGCCATGTTGTCGTACACGCTCATGTGCGGGTACAGCGCGTAGTTCTGGAACACCATGGCGATGTCCCGCTCCTTCGGCGGGACGGTGTTCACCACGCGGTCGCCGATGCGGATCGTCCCCTGGCTGATGCTCTCGAGACCGGCGACCATCCGGAGGGCTGTGGTCTTCCCGCACCCGGACGGTCCGACCAACACGATGAACTCCCCGTCTTCGATGCCGAGGTTCAGGTCGGAGACCGCGGCGGTCCCGTCGGGGAAGACCTTCGAAACCTGCTCCATGACGATCTCGGCCACGGACCTCGTCACCTCCGACGGTCGTGATGCCTATGCTTAGCACAAACCGGGTTCGCTCTGCATCCGTGGAGGTGAACGCGAAAGGCGAGACGGCGGCCGGCGGTTCGGCCTCGGTGGACGACTGGTGGCGCCACGGCGTCGTCTATCAGATCTACCCGCGGAGCTTCCAGGACGCGAGCGGTGACGGCGTCGGGGACCTACCCGGGATCCTCCAGCGGCTCGACCACCTGAACGACGGCACGCCGGAGTCGCTTGGCGTCGATGCGGTGTGGCTGTCACCGTTCTATGCCTCACCGATGGTCGACTTCGGCTACGACGTTGCCGACCACTGCGACGTCGATCCCTTGTTCGGAACGCTCGCCGATTTCGATGACCTGGTGGACGCCTGTCACCGCCGGGGCATCCGGGTCGTGGTCGATTTCGTGCCGAACCACACTTCGGACCGCCACCCCTGGTTCCTGGAGTCACGGTCGTCGCGGAGCAGCCCCAAACGCGACTGGTACATCTGGGCCGACCCAAGCGCGGACGGCGGCCCGCCGAACAACTGGCTGAGCGAGTTCCCGCTCGAGGGAAGTCCTGTACCGGCCTGGACGTTTGACCAGGCCACGGGGCAGTTCTACCTGCACTCGTTCCTGCCGCAGCAGCCCGACCTCAACTGGCTGAACCCTGAGGTGCGCCGGGCCATGACGGACGTCCTCCGATTCTGGCTTGACCGGGGTGTCGACGGCTTCCGGATCGACGCCGTGCAGCGCATCGGCCACGATCCGGACCTCCGCGACAACGTCGACGGCGAGCCCCGGCGTGACGAGGATCTCGACGTGGCGCGCGAGGTCGTGCGGGAGTTCCGACGGGTCCTCGACTCCTACGAGGCGAAGATGGCGGTGGGCGAGGTCTACCTGCTGGATATCGAGCGATGGATCCGCTACTACGGCGACCGGGGCGACGGATTCCACCTCGTTTTCAATTTCTCGTTCCTCCGTCAGCCCTGGAGGGCTCGGGCCTTCCGAAACGCGGCGGAGCGGTTCGAGTCACTGCTGCCCCCCGGAGCGTGGCCCGACTACACGCTCTCGAACCACGACCATCCCCGGGCGGTGACCAGGTACGACCGGGGCCGGCCGGGCTCGCCCCGGGCCCGGGTCGGGGCGATGATGCTGCTCACGCTACGCGGCACGCCATTCCTGTACTACGGCGAGGAGATCGGGATGGCCGACATCCCCGTGCCGCCCGAGCGGTCGCAGGATCCGGGAGGGCGCGACCCGTGCCGGACGCCGATGCGGTGGGAGCCGGGACGAACCGCCGCGTTCACCACCGGGGAGCCCTGGCTCCCGGTGGGCGACCCGGATGAGGGAAACGTCGAGGCCCAACGAGCCGATCCCTCATCGATGCTCTCGCTGTACCGCTCGCTCATCTGGCTCCGCAGGCGCTCCTCCGCCCTTCGGTGGGGGAGCTTCCGCCCCCGAGACGCGGGGCGGGACGTCTTCGCCTACGAACGCGAATCCCAGGACGAACGGCTCTTCGTGGCCCTCAACTTCTCCGAGCGGAGCCACGCCGTCTCGGCGGACCCGCTCCCCTCCCACGGGGTGCTCGAGTCGTCGACCGACCCGGCGCGAGCTCCGGGGCAAGTTTCGCTCCACCCCCTCGGGCTCGGCCCGCTGGAAGGGGTGATCGTGCGGATCGAACCGGGATGAGCGGCCATCCGGTCGGACGGGGAGTCGATCTACGATAGAGGACGTGCCGCGGATCGTTCTCGTGCAGGGCGACATCACGGAGCAGCACGTCGACGCGATCGTGAACGCCGCGAACTCCTCGCTGATGGGCGGGGGCGGCGTCGATGGTGCGATCCACCGCAGGGGCGGCCCGGCCATCCTGGAGGAGTGCAGGGAGATCCGCCGGACCACGCATTCGGATGGCCTCCCCACCGGCCGGGCGGTGGCGACCACGGCCGGCAACCTCCCGGCGAAGTGGGTGATCCACACCGTGGGGCCGGTGTTCGCGAAGTCCGAAGACCGCTCGGCGCTCCTGGCGAGCTGCCACGCGGAGTCGGTGAAGGTGGCCGACGACCTGGGGGCGCGAACCGTGGCGTTTCCGGCGATCTCCACCGGGGTCTACGGCTACCCGCTCGGGCTCGCCGCGCCGGTTGCGATCGCGGCCGTGAGGGGCGCCGACACGAACGTCGAGGAGGTCCGGTTCGTGCTGTTCGGTCCGGACGCCCACGACGCGTTCGCCAGGGCCCTGGCCGAGGCGGGCTGACCCTAACCGGATCTCGACCTCGCTGATAGGATTTGCAGGTGCCATGAGCGAGGTGAGGGCGGAACTGACCACACCGCGGGGCGTCCACGACCGGCTGGACGAGATCCAGCTGGTGGATTGCCGCGAGCTCTACGAGTGGAACGCCGGGCGCATCCACGGCGCCGTTCATATCCCCCTCAACTCGATCATGTCGGGGGTGACCGGGAATCTCGACCCGGGGAAGCCGGTGGTGGTGGTGTGCCGCTCCGGGAACCGGAGCGAGCTCGCCGCCCTCATGCTCCAGGCCCGGGGGTTCCAGGCCCACAACCTCGAAGGAGGCATGGAACTCTGGGAGCGGGAGGGCCTTCCCTTCACCACGCCGGAGGGCCAGCCCGGCCGGGTCGCCTGATATATCCTCGCAGCGACCCCTTCATTCGCGCTAGCCTGACGGGGACGCCATGGCCGACGTCGACGGCGCCCGTCGCTCGCTTGAGGACGCCCTCGGCCCCACCGAGGTCCTGTCCGATCCACTCGCCCTCATCCTGTACGCGCGCGATGCAT
>JBOGVI010000030.1:0-8012 GCA_050692695.1 Actinomycetota bacterium | reverse complement strand
CCGAGCCCCGGGACCAGGTGGTCCTGTCCGGGACCGTCGAGGTCCCTCGGGGCCGGGAGGTGGGGGAGGTCGTCGTCCTCACCGGGAGCGCGGTGATCGACGGCGTCGCCTTCGGTGACGTGGTGGTCCTGAACGGCGACATCACGGTGAACGGCCAAGTGAGCGGAAGCGTGATCGCCGTCGACGGGTTCGTATCGCTCGGACCGAACGCCCAGGTCGGGGGGGACGTCACCTCGCGGGGGGATATCGAGCTCACCGATGGAGCGACGGTCGACGGCCGGGTCAGGCAACACGCCGCGTTCACGTGGCGGGGGCCGATCTCGGCGTTCGGGCGATTCGCGAGCTGGCTGGCGGTGACGGTGTCGACCCTCCTCCTCGGCCTCGGGCTGGTCCTGGTTGTGCCCCGCGGAGTGGACGCGGCGTTCGCGGCGGCCAGGGGAACACCGTTGGTCTCTCTCGGGTGGGGCATGGCGCTCGCCGTGGGCGTGCCCGTCCTTTCGGTCATCTCGATCGCGTCCCTCGTGGGGCTACCGCTGGGGCTGGCCGTGGTGCTGGCTTTCGTGCTCGTGGCCTTCGTGGGATACGCGCTCGCGGCGTACGTCCTGGGGCGCTTGCTGCGGCGACGGTCGGAGATGAGCGTCCTCGCCTTCGTGATCGGGTGGGCCATCCTTCGTGTCGTGGCGCTCATCCCCTTCGTGAGCGGCCTGACGTGGGCGGCGGGTGCAGTGTTCGGCGTCGGGGCGGCGGCGGTCGCCACGTGGCGTGTTCGCGCTGTGGACGGGAGGCACCGCGAGGGCAAGATCGTGCAGCTCACCGAGCACGTCAGCGAGGAGGCGGGTCTGTGAGAGACGTCGAGACGATCTCGCGGGAGGAGCTGAAGGGGAAGCTTGACCGGGGCGACGACTTCAAGCTCGCGATGGCGCTCAGTCCATGGGCGTTCGAAGCGAAGCGGATCCTGGGTTCGATCAACATCGCGTCGGAGGAGCAGCGCCTCGGACTGAAGACAGACGAAGTCATCTCGCCCACCGACGAGATCGTCGTGTACTGCACGGGCGGTGACTGCATATCGAGCCTCCAGGCGTACAAGAGTCTCGTCGAGCTGGGCTTCACCAACGTGCGCCACTACCCAGGCGGGCTATCCGATTGCGAGGCGGCCGGGTATCCCTTGGAGGGTAGCCTCGTGGAGCCGACGGACGCGGTGGAGGACTGAGCTTCACCGCCGGGCCAGGCGCGAGAGCACAGCGAACACGGCGCCCAGGGCCGCTCCGAACGCCGCGGCCTGGGGGACGTTCATCAGGACGCGGGCGCCGTCCTCCACAGTGACCCGGGGCGAGACCACCATCCCCACGAACGACTGGCGCCCCAGCGTCGCGCCGCCTGCGGCGATGACGCTCTGGCATCCCCCCTGCTCGATCGACACGTCTCCCCTCGCCACCAGAGGCCCGCACCCGCCCTGACTGATCGACACGTCGCCGCCGGCCATGATCGGCCCGCACCCTCCCTGGTGGATCGAGACCTGCCCCGACGCGATGACCGGGCCCGCTCCCGCCTTGGTCAGGTGGACGTCCCGCCCGTTTACCATCCCGACCAGCGCTCGCTCCACCGTCACGTCCCCGGCCGCCTCGACGGTCCTCAGGACCCTGGGCGTGCTCTGTCCGTCCGTGTCCACGTCGCACCCCCTCTCGTTCCCTTCCATCCTATGTAGGCTGCGCGGGTGGCGGGGGGCCAGACGTTCCTGCTGATGGGCTCGAGGGAGTTCGAGCCATGGTCCGAGGAGGCCATGACCGCGAGCCAGCCGACCGCCCTTTCGGAAGCAGCGGTTCCCCGTGGAATGGCTGTCCGGCCTCGACCTGACCCCGGGGCATGGGCTTCGGCGTGCACTGGGACAAGTTCCGGTTCATCCAGGGGCTGCGGCCGTACATCATGTCTCGGGTGGATCACGGCGGGTGGTTGGTAGGGATCGACGAGCGGACCGCCGTCCTCAGCGACGCCGGCAGTGGACGGTGCTTGGGAACAGGACCGCGATGGTGCGCCACGCCCGCACGACCCGCTCGCACCGGGCAGGGGAGCCCTTTTCGACCGCAGACTGACCGGTCGGCGGGGTCGGCCGCTGGTTATCCTGAGGAGCCGTGAGCTCGACCGACCTGACGGTGTTACCCGAGGAGTCGCACCGGCCCAGATGCTTCCTGTGCGGCCGCCCCACCTTCGATCCCGAGAAGGGGGAGCGGCCGTGGGTCCGGGCCGCGGTGGGTGGCCACCAGGTGCTGGTGTGCCCTCGGTGCCAGGAGGACCGGCCGGATTGGGCCGTCCAGCTCGACCGGTGCGAGACGTGCGGCCAGACCAGGTTGTCCGTGACGCTCGGGCAGGTGGTGTGCCGAGCATGCGGCCACGTCCGCGGCGAGTCGGTCGAGCCCGCCTGGCTTTCGGGCGCTTAGCTCAGCGGGAGAGCGCTGCCCTTACAAGGCAGAGGTCGAAGGTTCGAATCCTTCAGCGCCCACTCACGATGGAGGAGCACGACCTCGACGTCGTAACTGGCGCCTTCGGCTACACCGGCCGGTACATCACCGAGCGGCTCCTGTCGAACGCAAGGAGGGTCAGGACGCTGACCGGCCACCCGAACAGGCCGAATCCGTTCGGAAACCAGATCGAGGTAGCGCGCTTCGAGTTCGGGGATCGGGCGAAGCTCGAGAAGCGCCTGGAGGGTGCCGACACCCTCTACATCACCTACTGGATCCGGTTCCCGTACCGCGGCATGACCTTCGAGACTGCTGTCGGCAACACGGAGACCCTGATCGGGGCCGCGGGTGACGCCGGCGTTAGGCGCATCGTCCACGTCAGCATCACGAAGGCCTCCGAGGACTCTCCGTTCCCGTACTTCCGGGGGAAGGCCAGGCTGGAGCGGACCGTCCGGAAGTCCGGCCTGAGCCACGCGATCGTCCGCCCCACGGTGATCTTCGGGCGGGAAGACATCCTCATCAACAACATCGCCTACGTCCTGCGGCGGCTCCCCGTCTTCGGCATCCCCGGCCCCGGCGACTATCGGGTTCGACCGGTCTCGGTGGAGGACGTCGCCGACATCTGCGTGCGGGCGGGGCAACGCGAAGAGGACGAGATCATCGAAGCGGTCGGCCCGGAGACGTTCACCTTTGAGGAGCTTGTGCGCCTGATCGCTGAGAGGGTCGCGAGCAGGGCGCGCATCATCCACGTGCCGCCTTCGGCCGCGCTTGTCGCCTCAAGGGTGATCGGTTTCCTCGTGAGGGACGTCCTGGTGACGAAAGACGAGCTCGAGGGGCTGATGGCGAACCTCGTCGTCACCGACGGTCCAACCACCGGGAACCGGCGACTGACCGACTGGCTGGCCCAGAACGCGGCGACGGTGGGGCGGACGTACGCGTCCGAGGTGTCACGACACTATGCTCGCCGGCGGTGACGTCGAGCTCGCTCAGACCGCCGTCATGTTCACCGCACGCACGCCCCAGGTGCTCCAGGCCGGAAAGTCGCCAGAAGCCGTGAACGCGACGTAGTTGGACCCATCGTCCAACAGCGACACGTCAGGGATGGCTCTGGTTCGGGTCCTGGTCCATGTGCTGGCCGGCCCGGCACGGATCGTCCGCACGAACTGCCAGTTCACCCACAGCGTGAGCTCACCCTCCCCGACGTCGAACGCCTGGAAGGTCAGGTTCATCGAACCCGCCGCCCGGGGGGCGAGGTAGAAGACCTCCTTGGGGTGCGTACGGTCGACGTGCGGGACGTTTCCCACTGGGTCCGCAGACCCGATCGGCATCGGAAGCGCCGGGGACTGCTTGGGGTTCACCGGGATCGTCCGTAGCGAGCCCCAGGCCGTGGGGTCGGTCGTGGTGGCGAAGTCGTACAGGCTCCCGCCGAGGAGCCCGTTCTCCCGCACCGCGCGGACGAATGCCAGGATCTCGGCGCCGTCGAGGTTGTTCGCCACGCCTCCGATCCCGTGGATGGGGACGGTGGCATCGCCGACGCCTGTCCGGATGAGCTCGATGCAGCTCGCCGTGTAGTCGTGGACGGCTTGGCTCCCGTTGGCCACGGCGCCGAAGTAGCACATCGGTAGGAACAGGTCGTAGTACCGCATGAGCTCCACGTAAGGGAAGTTCGGCCAGAAGCTTGACTCGGTCGCCAGGCGAACGGGGTTCGGGATGAGGGCCCCCAGTGGATAGCTCGGACCCACGGCGTCGCGGATCCGCTGGGACAGGTCGAGGAGCTTCCTGGTGCGGGCGGCGGGATCGGCCACCACCCTGGACTCGATGTCGAGCGCGAAGGAGTCGAACGCCCCTCCGGTGCTCGACCGGAAGTCGATGGCCGCCATCGACTTCCGAAAGTCCGCTTTCAGGTGCTCGAACGAGGGGAGGTACCAAGCCACCACACGCATCCCAGCCAGGTGCGCGGAATCGATGAACTGCCCAACCTTCAGGGGGAACACGATGGCCCGGTGCGCGTAGTTCGAGGTTTCGAGGTAGATCGTGCGCACTCCCTCGGCACGCATGGCTTGAACGGTCGCCGAAGGGTCGGCCCACAGGACGTCGTCGAAGATGTCCACCCACGTGCCCATCCCGCGGTAGGCGAAGAGGCTCGGCCGGTCCGGCGCGCGCATGGCGGCGGACGCCCCGGCCAGCGCGGTCAGCATCACCGCCATGGCCACGAAGGCCTGGAACATGTGGGACGTCATGGTTCGAGTGCTGGGCATCGTTCAAGGAGAGAGACGGGTCCGAAGAGTCTATCGTTGCGGTGATCCGACAGACTTGCAGCACTGAAATTACCACCTTGTCTTTTGCCGAACAAGTGTTCTATCCTTTGAGGTCCCGATGCGTTGGGACAGCCTCAGGCTCGACGTCCAACCGGCGGACGACCGCCTCACGACGCCCCTGTTCGAGCAGGGCGCAGTGGTCCGCACGTTCGACACGCCGGAGTTCCGGGGCATCACGTTCTACGAGGTCCGAGCTCGGTCGATCATCAACCGCGTCCCGGAGGCCTCCCGGATGCCGTTCCGCTTCACGATCAATCCGTACAGGGGATGCAGTCATGGTTGCACCTACTGTGAGTCGGGCGACACCCCGATCTTGATGGGCGACGGCCGCACGAAGCCCCTGGCCGACGTTCGCCCTGGAGACGAGATCTACGGCACCGTTCGGAGTGGGAACTACCGCTGGTACGTCAAGACCGGCGTCAAAGCGCATTGGGCCACGGTCAAGCCGGCGTACCGCATCACACTGGAAGATGGAACGGAGCTCATCGCCAGCGGGGACCACCGATTCATGACGGATAGAGGGTGGAAGCACGTGACCGGAACAGAGTCCGGTACAGACCGGCGGCGGCATCTGACCATCAACAACAAGCTGATGGGCACAGGACGGTTTGAACGGCCGCCCGAGGACTGCGCGGACTACCGGACGGGCTACCTTTGCGGCCTTATCCGAGGGGACGAACACCTCGGGTCGTACCGATACACGCGGGCAGGAGGAGCGCCTTCCGAGGTGCACAGCTTCCGACTTGCGCTCGTCGACCTAGAAGCCCTGCAAAGAGCGCGTGGCTATCTGACGGATCTTGAGATCTCGACCCGCGAGTGCGTCTTCCAAGAAGCGGTCGGAGGTAGGAAAGCCGTCCAAGCGATCCGAACTGGCGTGCGGGCACAAGTGCAGATGATTCGCGAAGTCGTCGCGTGGCCAACAATAGCCTCGCTCGAATGGTGCAAGGGGTTCCTCGCCGGGATCTTCGACGCCGAAGGCAGCTTCGGCGGGTGCCTCCGCATCGCAAACACGGACTCCGCGATCATCGATCGAGTCACGTCGTGCCTGCGAAGACTCGGGTTCTCATTCAGGGTGGAGACCACGTCGCGCGCGAACGGTCTCAGGTACGTCAGACTGCTCGGCGGTCTCCGGGAAGTCCTTCGGTTCTTCCACACGGTTGATCCGGCCATCACTCGGAAGATGGACATCTCCGGACGGGCTATCAAGGGCGACGCGCCGCTTCGGGTCGTCTCGATCGAACCGCTGGGCATGGACATTCCCATGTACGACATCACCACCGGCACTGGCGACTTTATCGCGAACGGCGTCGTCAGCCACAACTGTTTCGCCCGCAAGAGCCATACCTTTCTCGATCTGGACTACGGCCGCGACTTCGACACGAAGATCGTCGTGAAGGTGAACGCCCCGGAGTTGCTGAGGAAAGAGCTGGCCGACGCCAAGTGGGAGGGCGAGCACATCGCCTTGGGGACCAACGTCGACACCTACCAGCGGGCAGAGGGACGGTACCGGCTCATGCGGAGGATCATCGAGGCCCTCCGCGACTTCGCGAATCCCTTCTCCATCCTGACGAAGGGAACGCTGATCCTCCGCGACCTCGACCTGCTTGTCCAGTGTTCCGCAGTCACCGATGTGGCCACGAACTTCTCGGTCGGCTCGATCGATCGGGAGCTGTGGCGCGTGCTGGAGCCCGGGACGCCGAACCCCACGAGGCGGCTGGAGGCCGTCCGGGCGCTGAACGAGGCCGGCGTTCCGTGCGGCGTGCTGATGGCCCCGATCGTTCCGTTCCTGTCCGATTCCGACGAGGCCATCCGGGAGACGGTCGAGGCGATCGCCGACGTCGGTGCCACCCACGTCACGCCCATCGTGCTCCACCTTCGAAAGGGCGGGTCCCGGGAGTGGTTCATGGTCTGGCTCCGGGAACGGCACCCCGAGCTCGTCCCCCGCTACGAGGAGCTGTACGGCGACCGGGCCTACGCCCCCAAGTCCTACCAGGGGGACGTGGCCGCACGGGTCCGGAGGCTCGCCCGGCGGTTCGGGATCGGCGGGGCCACGCCAGGGGAAGCCCGCGGGGTGTCCTCGCCGTCGCCCCGGACCCCGACCGAGCCCGAGCAGCTCACGCTGGCTTAGCGCGGACGCTGGAGTGGCGGCACCGCGGGCCTCGCCGGTCCGTTCCCCCCGCGGCCGGTCGGCTACCCTTCGTGGCATGAGGGGCATGGACCGGTTGCTCGAGCTCCAGGCCATCGACAGCACCACAGACCGGCTGGAGGCGCGCCGGAGGCAGCTCCAGGACGGCAGCGAGCTCATGGCCGCCCGGGCGGCCATGGAGGACGCCGAGGGCCGCCTCGGGGAGCTGCGATTGGCCATCGACGCGGTCCTGCGGGAGCAGCAACGGCTGGAGCACGAGATCGACTCGATGACGCAGAAGGCCGGAGCCGACGAAAAGCGCCTCTATGACGGCAGTATCGCCAACGTGAAGGAGCTGCAAGCACTCCAGCACGAGATCGCGAACCTGAAGGAACGGCGATCCCGGGCCGAGGACGAGCTCCTCGAGCAGTTGGTTCGAAAGGACGACCTGGAGGGCCGGGTGGCGGAGGCGGGGAAGGTGGCGACCGAGGCGCGGGACAACGTCGAGGCCGTCGGCGCGGAGGCCATCCGGGAGCTGGAGCAGATCGAAACCTCGCTCAAGGCAAGTCGCGAGAACCGCGAAGCGCTCGGTCCCGAGTTCGACGAGGAGCTGCTGGACCTGTACGAGGAGCTTCGGCGGCAGAAGAAGGGGATCGCCGTCGCCGCGCTGGTCGACGGCGTGTGCCAGGCGTGCCACGAGAAGCTGTCCCCCCTCGAGCTCGACCGCCTGAAGAAGACCGATGGCGTGAAGAGGTGTGAGTACTGCCGGCGGATCGTCCTCTTCGCCTGACGGTCTGGTGCGACGGGGCGGCGCGAGGGAACCCCGGCCCCGCCGGCATCGGCGTCGTCGTGACGAGGCCCGGAGGCCGGGTGATGGACCGCGTGGCAAGAGGGATCGGCGTGGCCACGAACAACGTGGCGGAGTACACGGCGGCCATCGAGGGCCTGAAGCGGGCCAGGGACCTCGGCGCCGCCCACGTCCTCCTCCGCTCGGATAGCCGCCTGCTGATCGAGCAGCTCTCCGGACGGTTCAGGGTTAAGAACCCCGTCCTTCAGCGGCTGCACACCGAGGTGCGCAGGCTGTCCGAGGGTTTCACGCGCGTGCGCTACGAG
>JBOGVI010000029.1:0-3119 GCA_050692695.1 Actinomycetota bacterium | reverse complement strand
GGAGACCAGGACGACGTCGTCTCCCATCACCACCTGGATCAAGCCCGAGAGCATGGGGTAGTGCGTGCAGCCAAGGATCAGGGTGTCGGCCTGCCGCTCGCGAAGCGGAGCAAGGTATCCGCGGGCCAGATCAAGCAGCTCGTGGCTCGAGGTATCGCCCCGTTCCACGTGCTCGACGAACGCCGGGCAGGCCCTGGCGAACAGCTCCACCACGGCCCCGGTGGCGGCCACGGCCCGCTCGTAGGCGCCGCTCGCTACGGTGGCCTCCGTCCCGATCAGCCCGATCCGGCGGTTCCGAGTGGCCCGGATCGCCGCGCGCGCCCCGGGGTCGATCACGCCCACCACCGGGACCCCCGCAGCCTCGGTCACGTCGCGGATGGCCGCGACCTCGATCGAGTTGCACGCCACGACGAGCAGCTTCACGTCCCGAGACACGAGGTACTCGGCGATCTCCAGCGCGTAGGTTCGGATCTCCTCGAGTGGCTTGGGACCGTACGGGAACCGCGCCGTATCGCCGACGTACACGATGGGCTCGTGGGGCAGCAGGTCGAACATGGCCCGGGCCACGGTGAGCCCTCCGACACCGGAGTCGAACACGCCGACCGGGCGGCTATCGGGCACCGGCTACCACCACAGCGTCTCCGACACGCCCTTCTCGGCGCGCTCGATCTCGGTCGCCCACGCCTCGGTGGACAGGTACTTCCACCCACCGTCGGCCAGCAGGCACACGACGTCGCCCCGGTCGATCTCGGCGGCGATCCGCTGCGCCACGTTCACGACCGCGCCGGAGGAGATGCCGGAGAAGATGCCTTCCTTCTCGGTGAGCTCGCGGGTCGCGCGAAGCGACTCCGACGAGCTCACCAGGAACTTCCGGTCGAGCACGCGCTCGTCGAAGATCGGGGGGATGAACCCATCATCCAGAGACCGAAGCCCGTAGACCATCTCGCCGAGCTCCGGCTCGGCCGCGATCACCTGGATGTCGGGGTTGTGCTCGTGCAGGCGCCGGCCTGCCCCCGTGAGCGTCCCGCCCGTCCCCAGGCCGGCCACGAAGTGGGTGACCTCGGGGAGGTCGCGGACGATCTCCGCCCCCGTCCCCTCGTAATGGGCGAGCGGGTTCGCCGGGTTTCCGTACTGGAACGGCATGTGGTAGCGGTCGTCCCTGGCCAAGGCTCGGGCCACCTCGATGGAGCCGTTCGTCCCCTTCTCCCCCGGCGAGTACACGATCTCCCCGCCGAACAGCTCGAGCAGCCGGATGCGTTCCTCGCTCGCGTTGTCCGGGATGACCACGGTAAGCCGGTAGCCCTTGCGGCGGGCCACCATGGCCAGGGAGATGCCGGTGTTGCCGGAGGTCGGCTCCAGGATGATCTTGTCCGGCGTGAGCTCGCCGGAGGCCTCGGCGGCCTCAATCATCTTCTTGGCGATGCGGTCCTTCAGCGAGCCTGATGGGTTCTGTCCTTCCAGCTTGGCCCACAGCGTCACGCCTGGCTTGGGGCTCAGGCGGGGCAGGCCCACGAGCGGAGTCTCGCCGATGGCGTCGAGGATGTCTCGGTAGCGCACGGGCCCGATTATCTCAGCACGGGCCGGAGCGACGGCACCGGTGCTTGGCCGCTTCGGCTCAGCCGCCGGCCACGGCCGGGAGGATGGAGACGGTGTCGCCCTCCTTCACGGCGGTCTCCAGCGAGCCGAGGTACCGCACGTCCTCGTCGTTCACGTACACGTTGACGAACCGGTGGAGGCCGCCCTCGTCGGACATGACGTTCTTCGTGATCCCCGGGTACCTGGATTCGAGGTCCGACAGCAGCTCGCCGAGGGTCGCACCGTGGGCGTTGACCAGGGCCTCGCCTCCCGCGTGTTTTCGGAGGATGGTGGGGAGCTTCACGCGAACGGACATCCGATTCCCTCCTGCTATGCGAGCGTTGAGACGCCGTGCTCGGCCTCGGGCGGGACCTGCCCGGGAGCCAGGCCGCAGAACGCGTCGTAGTCGATGAGCTCGGTGATGGTGGGCTCCTTGCCGCACACCGGACAGTCGGCGTCCCACCGGACCTTCACGGTCGTGAACTCCATGGCCATCGCGTCGAAGACCAGCAGGCGGCCGATCAGCGGCTCCCCGACCCCCGTGATCAGCTTGATGGCCTCGGTGGCCTGGATGCTCCCGACGATCCCGGGCAGCACGCCGAACACCCCGCCCTCGGCGCACGACGGCACCGTCCCGGGCGGGGGCGGCTGCGGAAACAGGCACCGGTAGCACGGGGCGTCCCGGCCCGGCATGAACACCGTGGCCTGTCCATCCCACTGGTAGATGGAGCCGTAGACGAGCGGCTTGCCGAGCATCTGCGTGGCGTCGTTCACCAGATAGCGGACGGGGAAGTTGTCGGTGCCGTCGATCACCACGTCCCACGGCTCCAGGATCTCGAACGCGTTCGCCGAGGACAAGACGGTGTCGTAGGGCAGGATCTCGATGGTCGGGTTGATGGCCCGCAGCCGGTTCACGGCACTCTCCACCTTGGGCCGGCCTACGTCGGGGGTCGAGTGGAGGATCTGGCGCTGGAGGTTCGACTCGTCCACCCGGTCGAAGTCCAGGATCCCGAGGGTCCCCACGCCGGCGGCCGCAAGGTACATGGCAACCGGCGAACCCAGGCCCCCGGCCCCGATCACCAGGGCCTTCGAGTCGAGCAGCTTGCGCTGCCCCTCCCCGCCGATCCCCGGCAGGATGATGTGGCGGGAGTACCGCCGGACCTGCTCTTCTGTGAAGCCGGAGCTCATGTGACCGTCACTTCTTCTTCGGCGACCTCACCGTCCAGGATCCGGAAGGCCCGGAGCGCCGGGTTCTCTCGGTCGGACAGGGACAGGATGAGGTAATGGGATTCCGGATAGAAGGCCAGGCCCCGGTCGGTCTCGGACGGGAAGGCCTCGGAGTGGGTGTGCGAGTGGTAGATGGCGAACAGGTCCCAGCCCTCCTCGTCCATCTCGTTGAATGCCTGCAGTTGCTCCTTCGGGTCCAGGCGGTAGGACACCGGGCTGGCGTCCAGGTTGCGCAGGCCGAACACCTTCACGGGCCGGCCGTCCCTGGCTGCGACCAGGCCGCAGGCCTCGTTCGGGAACTCCCGGAGCCCGTGCTC
>JBOGVI010000028.1:0-22147 GCA_050692695.1 Actinomycetota bacterium | reverse complement strand
CCCAGGAAGTCCATCTTCAGCAGGCCGAGCTTCTCCACCCCGTGCATGTCGAACTGCGTGACGATCCGCCGCGAGTCGTCCTTCGAGTCCTTGGACAGCTTGAGGGGGAGGTAGTTCACGAGAGGCGCGTCGCCGATCACGACCCCGGCGGCGTGGACCGAGTCCTCCCGGCGGAGCCCCTCCAAGGCCCGGGCGGTGTCGACGATCTCTCTGGCCTCGGGCTCCTTCTCGTAGGCTTCGTGGAGCTCGGGTGAGAGGTCCAGGGCGACGTCGATGGTGTGCTCCCGGCCGAGCACCGCCGGTGGGTACATCTTGCACAGCCGGTCGCCGACGGAGGCCGGGAACCCCAGCACGCGGGCCGCGTCGCGGATGCCCTGCTTCCCCTTGATCGTCTGGAACGTGATGATCTGGGCCACGTGGTCCGAACCGTACTTCGTGGCCACGTACCGGATGACCTCGTCCCGCCGCCGCTCGTCGAAGTCCATGTCGATGTCGGGCATCTCCTTACGCTCGGGGTTGAGGAAGCGCTCGAAGATCAGGCCGTACCGGAGCGGGTCGAGATCGGTGATGCGGAGCGCGTAGGAGACCACCGAGCCGGCCGCCGACCCCCGGCCCGGGCCGACCCGGATCCCGCTCTCGCGGGCGAACCGGATAAGGTCCCAGACAATCAGGAAATAGCCAGCGAACCCCATCCTGGTGATGACGTCGAGCTCGTGCTGGATGCGGTCCCGGACCTCGTCGGAGACGTCGCCGTACCGCTCGCGGGCGCCCTCGTACGCGAGCTGTCGCAGGTATTTGTCCCGGTCCATGCCCCCCGGCGGCTCGAAGCTCGGCAGGTGGAGGTCGCCGTACGAGAGCTCGAGCTCGCACATCTCGGCGATCAGCAGCGTGGCGTCGCAGGCCTCCGGGAGCTCGCGGAACACCTCGCGCATCTCGTCGGGCGACTTCATGTAGAACTGGTCGGAGCCGAACCGAAGGCGGTTCGTGTCGGTCTGGACTTTCTGCTGCTGGATGCAGAGCAGCACGTCGTGGGGCTTGGCGTCCCCCCGCTCCGTGTAGTGGAGGTCGTTGGTGGCGACCACCGGGATGCCGGCGGCCCGGCCCAGGTCGAGGAGCTTCGGCAGGACCTGGCGCTGCTCGGCCACGCCATGATCCTGGACCTCGATGAAGAAGTTGCCGTCCCCGAACAGGTCGCGGTACGTCGCGGCCACGTCCGCGGCCCTGCGGTCCTGGTCCGCCACCAGGAGCCGCGAGACCTCGGAAGCCAGGCAGCCCGACAGCCCGATCAGGCCCTCGGCGTGCTCGGCCAGGAGATCCTTGTCGATCCGGGGCCGGTGGTAAAAGCCCTCCAGGTGGGCATCGGTGACCAGCTTCAGCAGGTTGCGGTAGCCGGTCTCGTCCCTGGCCAGGACGGTGAGGTGCCGATATTTCTCCTCGCTCTCGCCGGGGGTGCGGTCGAACCGCGACCCCGACGCCACGTAGGCCTCGACGCCGATGATGGGCTTGACGCCCGCCGCCCGCCCCGCCTCGTAGAAGTCCAGCGCGCCGAACATCGCGCCGTGGTCGGTTACGGCCAGCGCGGGCATCTCGAACTCCCGAGCCCGCTTGAACAGGGCGGCGATCCGGGAGGCGCCGTCGAGCAGCGAGTACTCCGTATGCGTGTGCAGGTGAACGAAGCTGCCGCCCAAGACGGCGGCGAGTATATCTCGAAAGGCCGCTTCGGAACTACAGTCCTGTCATTTGTCCACAGGTTTTCCCCAACGGCCTGATCGGCGGGGGCTTCGAACGGCAGGTCGAACGCGCCGCACCGCCCGGCTACAGGATCTGGGAGAGGAACAGCTTGGCCCGGTCGTGCTGGGGTTCGGTGAAGAACCGGCCGGGGGTCGCCTCCTCGAGGAGCAGCCCGTCGTCGAAGAACAGGATGCGGTCGGCCGCTTCCTTCGCGAAGCCGATCTCGTGGGTGATGACCACCATGGTCATGCCAGATCTCGCAAGCTCCTTCATGACGTCGAGGACCTCCTTGATCATCTCCGGATCCAGCGCGGAGGTCGGCTCGTCGAACAGCATGATCCTGGGCTCCATGGCCAGGGCTCTGGCGATGGCCACCCGCTGCTGCTGCCCGCCGGAGAGCTGAGCCGGGTACTTGTGAGCCTGCTCGGGGATCCCCACCCGCTCCAACAGCCGCATCGCCTTCTCCTCGGCATCGGCCTTCGGCCGGCCGCGGACCATCCGTGGGGCCAGCGTGATGTTCTGGATCACCGTGAGGTGGGGGAACAGGTTGAACGATTGGAACACCATGCCGATCTCGCTCCGGATGGCCTCGATGTTTCGGAGGTCGTCCGTGAGCTCGATCCCGTCCACGACGATGCGCCCGGCGTCGTGCCTCTCCAGCCGGTTGATCGTGCGGATGAACGTCGACTTCCCGGAGCCGGACGGGCCGACCACCACCACAACCTCTCCCCGGCGGACGGTGGTCGTGACCCCCTTCAGCGCCTGGAACCGGCCGAACCACTTCTCCACATCCTCGGCGACGATCATCACGTCGTTCGCGCCCGAGGCCCGACCAGCGACCGGTTCCGCCGCCATCGCTACCGCTCCCCCACCCCAAGGCGTCGCTCGAGCCGCTGGCTCCACCGGGACATGGCGAACGCCACCACCCAGAACAACAGGGCCGCGAAGATCAGGGTCTCCCTGAGGTCTCCGGAGAACTGGCCCTGCGGCGCGATCCGAGCGATCCGCAGCGCCTCGATGAACCCGATCACTGCGAGCAGCGATGTGTCCTTGAACAGGCTGATGAAGTGGCTGATCATCGCCGGGATCGTCGAGCGGAGGGCCTGCGGCAGGACGATGAACGCCATCATCTTGGTCGTGGACAGGCCGATAGCCCTGGCCGCTTCGTATTGGCCGTGGTGCACCCCCTGGAGCCCGCCCCGGACGATCTCCGCCACGTAGGCCGAGCTGAAGATGGTGACCACGATCATGGCCCGTAGGATCGTCGGCAGCTCCACCCCCACAGGAAGCAAGAACGGGAGGACGAACAGCCCGAACAGGAGCCATATGTACAGGGGCGCTCCCCTGACGAACTCGATGATCCCGATGCAGAACGTGCGGATGACCGGCAGGGTGCTGCGCCTTCCCAGGGCCAGGACGATGCCGATGGGGAACGAGAGCACGATGCCCACCACCGCCACCAGGACGTTGAGCAGGAAGCCACCCCATCGCTCGGGTGGGACACCGCCGAACCCCCTGAGCAGCAGGATGATCAGGGGGAAGGCCAGGACCCACCCCACGATCACGGGGATGTGGAGGCGGCGGGCCCCCAGCCGCCCCGCCATGACTGCGGCCGCGTAGAGGACCACCACCGCTCCCACCAGGACCCAGATCCGCACGCCGTCCAGCAGATACGCCAGCGAGGCCAGCACGAGGACGGCCAGCGCGCCGCGGGTGGCGGCCTTGCGAACGGCCCACGCGAGGCGCTTCTTCGTGACGCCCCAGGACAGCCCGGCCAGGGCGGTCACGACGTAGACACAGGCCCACACGCGCCACAGCTCGTCCGGGGGGAACCGTCCCACCATGTACAGGCGCAGGTTGGCCTTGATCACGGTCCAGTCCGCGGTGAGGAAGGCCCATCTCAGGAGCCCAAAGCCCACGTACCCGACCACCGCGCCTACGAGGATCGTGAGGATCCCGCTGACCCAGCCCGAGAACAGGTTCTGGCGGACCCACTCAGACGGTGCGACCGGCTCCCTCCTCGGCGCGACCTCGACGACCGGCTCCTCCTTGAGGACCGCGGCGACCCGCTCCAGCTCCGTGGGGACCCGGTCCATCATCGTCGCTCGCCCTTTCGGGTCACGACTCGGTTCACTACGTTCATCACGAAGGAGATCGTGAGGCTCATGGTCAGGTAGGTGGCCATCACGAGCATCGTGATCTGGAAGGGTCGGCCTGCCTGGTTGATCATGGTCGAGGACACCGACGAGAGCTCCGGATAGGCCACCGCCACGGCCAGGCTGGAGTTCTTGGTCAGGTTCAGGAACTGGCTGTTCAGGGGAGGGACGGCGATCCGGAAGGCCTGGGGCAACACCACGAAGCGGAGCTGCTGCGCGGGAGAGAGCCCGAGCGCTTGGGCCGCCTCCTTCTGGCCCCTGTCCACGGCCAGGATGCTCCCCCGGACGATCTCCGCGATGAAGGCCGCCGTGTAGATCACCAGGCCGACCAGGATGCCGGTGAACTCCCCGCTCAGCTGGAAGCCCCCCCGGTACAGCCGCCCGGCCACCTCGGGGACGTCGAGGCGCACGGCGTCCCCAACGATCGCATACCCCACGGTCGCCACGGTCACGAGGACCGGGAAGGACCACAGGACCCGGTGGTGGGGGCGGCCGGTGCGTTCGTTGACTTTGGTCCGCCACCACCAGGCCGCGCCGGCCAGGGCCACCCCGCCGAGCAGCCACAGCCCCCATGCGCCGGCGCCTTCGCCGATATGGGGCCACGGGATGGCCGCACCCCGCTGGGACAGGAACGCCACGCCGCCGAGGGACAGGCCGCCCTCGATGATCGGGAGCGCGAACAGGATCCCGAAGTACCAGAAGATGATCTGGATCAGCACCGGCGTGTTCCTGATGACCTCCACGTACACCTGGGCGATCTTTCGGACGAGCCAGTTCCCGGATAGCCGGGCCACCCCCATGACCAGCCCGAGGATCATCGCGAGCACGATGCCGATGCCCGCTACGCGGAGGGTATTCACCACCGCGACGACGTACGCTCTCAGGTAGCTCTGATTCGGGTCGTAGGCGATCCCCTCCTTGATTGGGATCCCCGACCGCGTCTGGAGGAAGTCGAAGGACAGGTCCGTGCCCACCCGCCGGACCCCGAACTCCAGGTTCAGGTAGAGCTCCCGGAAGGCCCACAGAACGAGCGCGGCGAACACGATCTGGCCCACGACCCGCAGGAACCGGACGTTCCGCCAGATCGCGGCTCCCCGGACCTCGGCGACGGAGGACTCGGCCATCTCCGTGAAGCGTAGCCCTTGTGCGGACGGGGCCCGACAGAGCCGGGCCCCGTCCACACACTCGGCCTGTTGCTTTCGAACTAGCGGATGGGGATGGCGTACTGCAGGCCGCCGTCGGACCAGAGCGCGTTCAGGCCTCGGGGCAGGCCCAACCCGTCCCTGCCGACGTGTCGGTCGTAGATCTCGCCGTAGTTCCCCACCGCCCGGAGCACGCCCTGCATGAAGTCGACGGGGAGACCGAGCCCCGATTCCAGGGGCGCGCCTCCCTCCAGGCCCACTCCCAGCAGCGAGGCGACCCCGGCGTTCGGGGGGTCGGCCGCCATCTCGTCGACGTTCCCACCGGTCACCCCGAGCTCTTCCGCCAGGATGAGGCCGTTCACCACCCAGAACACCGCGTCTAGCCAGTCCGAATCCCCATCGATGACCGCAGGGGTGAGGGGCTCCTTCGACATGGTGTCCGGAAGGAGCCGGAGGGAATCGGGTCCCCCCTCCTCGTCGGGCCAGGCGCTGATGAGCCCGGCCAGCTGGGACTTGTCCGAGGTCCACCCGTCACACCGGCCACGGATGAAGGCCTGCTGGAGCTGGGGGTTCTCCTCGAACGTCACGGCCTCGTAGTCCAGTCCGAGCTGGGCCATGTAATCGGCCAGGTTGAGCTCCGTTGTCGTGCCGGCGGTGACGCAGATGGCGGTCCCGTCCATGTCGGCGACCCGCCGGTACGGGCTGTCCGCCCGTACGAACATCCCCTGGCCGTCGTAGAAGTTCACATGGGCGAAGGCGATGCCCTCGGTCCCGTCCCGGCTGCTGGTCCAGGTGGTGTTGCGGACCAGCACGTCATAGTTGCCGGCGCGAAGGGCGCTGAACCGCTCTTCGGCACTCACCGGGACGAGCTCGATGGCCTCGGGGTCCCCCAGGACCGCCGCGGCGATGGCCCGGCAGACGTCGATGTCGAAGCCCTCGATCTCGCCGGTATCTGGGCTCAGGAACCCGAAGCCGGGCACCGTCTCGTTCACCCCGCATCGGAGCGTGCCACGGTCCTGAACGACCTGGAGGAGGCTCTGCGCGGGCTGCTGCCCGGCATCGCCGTTCTCGGCTCGCTCCTCCTCGCGGGTGCAGCCCGCCGCTACCAGCGCGAGGACCGCCGCCACCACCGCGACCTTCGTGACGCTGATCGTTCGCATCTTCCCCCTCCTTCCCTCCTGCCTACCGCCGACTCCCCCGGGGCCGGGAGGAACCCATCGGCCGGTCCGCCTGGACCTGAGGCCAGCATAGGCATGCTTGCACCTCGCCTGCCAGGTGCCGCGACGACCGCGTGCCCGTGCCGAAGTGCTGGCGGGAATGACACCCCTGTGATTCCGGGCTCGATCCCTCTATACTCGGGCCCGAAGTGGGTCAGCCACGCAAGAGACTCTCGTACTCGAGCATCTCGACTTACGAGCGGTGTCCGGCGGCGTTCAAGTTCCAGTACGAGGACAAGGTGCCGACCGCACCGTCCCCCGCCCTGTCCTTCGGCGATTCCCTCCACCGGGCCCTCCACCGGTTCCACAGCCGGCCGGTGCCCGTCGCGCCGTCCCTGGAGGAGCTGCACGAGACGCTCGAGTGCGTGTGGGTCCGCGAGGGCTTCTCCAGCGAGCCCGAGGAACGCATGTACCTGGATCACGGGCGCCAGGTCCTGGCCCAGTACCACCGGGAGAACGCCGGCAGCTACCGGATCCCGGCCGCCCTGGAGTTCCGGTTCACGATCGAGGTCGAGGGGGTCGCGGTCTCCGGCGTGATCGATCGGATGGACCGGATCCCCGGTGGCGGCTACGAGATCGTCGACTACAAGACGAACCGCCGGCTCCCGCCCCAGGCCGCCATCGACCGCGACCTCCAGCTCTCCGTGTACCACCTGGCGGCGAAGGAGGTGTGGGGGATCGAGCCGGAGCGGCTGAGCCTGTACTACCTGCTCCCCGGCCAGCGCATGACCACGGCCCGGACCTCGGCGGACGTGGATGACCTCCGCCGGCGGATCGCCATCGTCGCCGAGCGGATCACCGCAGGGAAATTCGAGCCCCGCCAGAACCCGCTGTGCGACTGGTGCGATTACAAGCGCCTGTGCCCGCTGTTCCGACACAAGTACGAGAAGGAGGATGGCGACCCGGCGCCTCGGATGACCGAGATCGTGGACGAGTGGATCGGCCTGAAACGGCAGGGCCGGATGGTCTACCGGAGGATCGACGAGCTGGCCGGGCCGATCAACGCGTTCTGCGACGAGCACGGGTACGGCCGGCTCTTCGGCTCCGACGGCGCGGCCGTTGACCGGCGGCCCCAGCACCTGACGGCACCCGACGAGGAGCGTCTCCGTGCCATCCTGGAGCCGCTCGGGCTATGGGAGAAGGTGCTCTCGATCGATCCGAAGAAGGTGAACGACCTCATCGAGTCGCGATCGCTCCCCCCGGACGTGGAGGACGCCATCCTGGCCTCACGGGAGGAGGTCAGGACCCAGTACGCGCTGTACCTGAAGGAGAGCGCGCAGGCCAGGCGATGACGGGGGCGACCGGGCGGGACGAGCCCTCGCCCTCCCCCGACCCGCCGGAGCGCGTCCCGTGCAAGGATGACGCCGTGGACAAGGCAGAGCTCCTCGGCCGCATCCGGCTGGCCAAGGCCGAGCTGGATGAGCTGACCGCCGCAATCCCCGACGAGCGGATGGTGGCGCCGGGTCCCGATGGGACCTGGTCGGGGAAAGACCAGCTCTCGCACTTGGCCGCGTGGCACGCGATCCTCCTGTCCCGGATCCGGGGCGAGCGAGAGGAGGACGTCCTGGGGATCGATGCCGTTCGGTACGCCGCGATGGACGTCGATGCGGTAAACGTGGTCCTGCACGAGCGGGATGCCGGGATATCGCCATCGGAGGCGCGCGACGCCATCGAGCGCGCATACCGCGACGTCGTCGCCGCCGTCGAGGCCCTTGACGAATCGGAGCTGTCCCGGCGGTTCCGCCCGGACGTCCACGACCGCGAACTCCTGGAGGCCGTGATCGGTGACACGTACGAGCACTACGAGGAGCACCTGCCGATGCTGCGCCGGCTGGCCACGGATCACCCTCCGGCCTGAGCGGCGACGAGGTCACGACTGGCAGGACCGCAGCCGCTCCAGCGCCTGCGCCAGGTCGGAGGGGAGGGGGTCTTCGAGCTCGATCCGCTCGCCGGTGATCGGGTGGTCGAACGACAGGCGCCACGAGTGGAGGAACGGCCGGCCCAGCCCGAGGCGCTTCGCGTCGTCCCCCCCACCGCCGTACGCGCGGTCCCCCAGGATGGGGTGATGGACCGCCGCGAGGTGGACCCTGATCTGGTGGGTCCGGCCGGTCCGCGGAGCGGCCTCGAGGAGCGTGGCCGCCTCGAAGCGCTCCCGGACCTGAAACGCCGTCTCCGCCTCCTTCCCCACCACCGCTCGGACGCGCATGCGGGCACCCACCCGCCCGATTGGGGCGTCCACGGCGAACCGATCGTGCGGAACGATCCCCCGGACCAGGGCCAGGTAGTGGCGATCAACCGCGTGATGTCGCAGCATCGCCGCAAGGGCCCGATGGGCCTCGTCGTCGGAGACCACGATGATGAGGCCCGAGGTTCCGGCGTCCAGGCGGTGGACGATGCCGGGGCGAAGGGGGTCCGCTCCGGCCGACAGCGGGATGTCCATCCCGAGGAGCCGGTTCACCAACGTGCCCGTCCGCCGGCCGGCTGTTGGGTGGGTGGCCAAGCCGGGCGGCTTGCTCACCACGACGAGGTGGGGGTCCCGGTGCCGGACCTCCACCGGAGGGCCTTCCGGGGCAAGTTCGTCCATCCCGGCTCGATCGGCCGCCACCCGCTCCCCGCCGGCCAAGCGGTACGACTTGGGCCGGACCATTCCGTCCACCACCACCCGGCCGGCGGCGATCGTTCGCTGCGCCTCGGCCCTGGTGATCCGGAGGCGCTTCGCAACGACAGCGTCCAGGCGGCCCGGACCCGCCTCGAACTCCTCCACCACGTCACGCCTCCCGGTCCCGGCGCAGCCCGGTCCCCACGAGCAGCAGGGCCCCGACCACGATGGCCGAGTCGGCAAGGTTGAACACCGGCCACACCTGGAAGTCGATGAAGTCCACGACTCTTCCGGAGAGCACGCTGTCGCCCCGGAGGGCCCGGTCGGTGAGGTTGCCGATCCCGCCGCCCAGGATGAGCCCCAGGGCAACCGCCGTCGCGGGGTGACGAAGCCGGAGCGACGCCGCGACGATGACCGCGACCACGACCACGGTCGCGCCGGCGAACAACCACGGCGCGCTCTGCCCCAGACCGAAGGCGCCCCCGGAGTTGGTCGTGTAGTTGAGCTGCAGCACGCCGGGGATGACCTCGATGGGTGGACCTCCGGCCAGGGCCCGTTCGGCCCACATCTTCGTCAGGCGGTCGGCCAGGAACACGAGACCCGCGGTCGAGTACAGCCAGGCGGCCAGGCGCCGGGCTGCGGTCACGACTGCCTCGCTACCGGGGCCGAGCCTGCGCCTGCGCGTCCTTGATGCAGAGATCTACGTACGGCAGGGCCTTCAGCCGAGCCTTCTCGATGGGCTTGCCGCACCGGGAACAGATCCCATAGGTGCCGTCGTCCATCCGACCCAGGGCCCGTCCGATCTTGCCGAGCAGGTCCCGCACGTTGTTCTCGATCGACAGGTCGCGCTCCCGCTCGAAGGTGAACGTGCCGGCGTCGGCGTTCTCGTCGTCGAAGGAAACCTCTCCCGTGAGGTCCGACTGAGAGGTGGCGAATGTGGCCTCTTCGATGGTGGCGAGCTGTTGCTCCAGCTGCCCCTTCTCTTCGAGGAGGCGCCTGCGTAGGTCGTCCAGTTCCTTCTGCGTGTAGGGGGTCTTCACGGCCATGGCGAGGGACGGTAGCACCGGGGAATGGCGCGCGGCAAACCCCCCGGGTCAGGTTGCGCGAAGGCGCATCTCGAGGTCGTGGTCGTCCAGCCCCCGGACCTCGAAGACCTTGATCCGGGACCGAGCTCCGGCCCGGAGCGAGACGCGCGACTTGGGGATCCCAAGCGCCCCAGCCAGGGCCAGGCGAGCCTCCTCCGTGGCCCGGCCACCCTCGGGCGCCGCCCGTACCCGCACGACCACGCCGTCCGGTCGGGCCGCCACGCCCGGCCGACTAGCCCGAGGCACCACGCGCACGGTGACCGAGGCCATCCTGCCGTGTAGCATGGCCGGCTAAAGGCGAAGACGGGAACGAGTACGAGGGTTCCCCGCGCGCAGCGAGCCGGGGACGGTGGAAGCCCGGCGGCGGTCCCTCCGAACATCCTCCCCGAGCCGCCGCCCGAACCGGGTGCCCCGCGCCCGCAGTAGACGCGGCCGGGCCCCGCCCGTTACAGCGGGAGGCTGGATCCACGGCCGGCGAGCGGTCGGGAGCCGCGAGGCTCCCGGCAACGCGGGGTGGTACCGCGGGGCACGCGCCTCGTCCCTGCAGGGGACGGGGCGTTTCGCTTGTGTTGGAGGAAGGTGTGTGGGAGGAAGGAGGGAGGATGCGGGGGTTCGAGCCGGTCGACCCGAAGGTGAGCTTCCCTCATCTCGAACAGCGCATCCTCGAGTTCTGGCGCGACGCCGACGTGTTCGCCAAGAGCCTCAAGGCCCGGGAGGGTGCGCCGGAATGGGTCTTCTACGAGGGCCCGCCGACCGCCAACGGCAAGCCGGGCATCCACCACACGGAGTCTCGGACGTTCAAGGACATCTACCCGCGGTTCAAGACGATGACGGGGCACCTCGTGCCGCGAAAGGCGGGGTGGGACTGCCACGGCCTGCCGGTCGAGCTCGAGGTGGAGAAGGAGATCGGAACCAAGACCAAGCGTGACATCGAGGCCTTCGGCATCGCCGAGTTCAACCGTCTGTGTCGCGAGTCGGTCACGCGCTACGTGGACGACTGGGAGCGACTCACCGAGCGCCTGGGCTTCTGGATCGACACCTCCGACGCCTACTTGACGATGAACACCGAATACGTCGAGAGCGTGTGGTGGTCGCTGAAGCGGCTCCACGGGCGGGGACTCCTGTTCCAGGCGGACCGGGTCACCACGTACTGCCCCCGGTGCGGGACGTCGCTCTCGGACCACGAGACGGCCCTCGGGTACACCCAGGTCCGCGACCCGAGCGTGTACGTGAAGTTCCGGATCGTGCAGGCCGGCGACCCCGACCTGATCGGCGCATCGCTGCTCGGGTGGACCACGACGCCGTGGACCCTGATCTCGAACGAGGGCGTTGCCGTCGCCGCCGACGCCACCTACGCCGAGGTCCCGTGGGAGGGCGACCGGCTGATCCTCGCCGCGAACCTCTTCGAGCAGGTGCTGCCCGGCTCGACGGAGACGCGGACCCTGGCCGGGCGTGAACTGGTCGGGGCACGATACGAGGCCCTGTACCCGAACGTGGAGGGTGCGCACCGGGTGGTCGATGCCGACTTCGTCTCGGTCGACGACGGGACCGGCGTCGTGCATATGGCTCCGGCGTTCGGGCCCGAGGACCTGGAGGTCGGACGGCGCCAGGGATGGCCGACGTTCAAGCCGATCGACGGCGAAGGTCGCTTCACCGACGAGGCCCCGGGGTTCGTGCGCGGGAGGTTCTTCAAGGAAGCGGACGCGTTCATCATCGAGGACCTTAGCGAGCGGGGATTGCTGGTTCGGGCCGAGACCATCGAGCACACCTATCCGCTGTGCTGGCGGTGCGACACGCCGCTGATCTACTTCGCCCGCAGCTCCTGGTACATCCGGACCACAGCGGTGAAGGACCGCCTCCTCCAGGTGAACGAGGAGGTCAACTGGTACCCGGAGCACATCAAACACGGCCGCTACGGCGACTGGCTGGCGAACAACGTGGACTGGGCGCTGTCCCGGGAGCGGTACTGGGGCACCCCCCTTCCCATCTGGCGCTGCCCGAACGGGCACGACACGGCGATCGGGTCATTGAAGGAGCTGTCCGAGCGAGCCGGCCGCGACGTCACCGGTATCGATCCCCACCGGCCGGCCATCGACGAGGTGTCGCTCCCCTGCCCGGAGTGTGGGGCCGAGTCCCGGCGGGTCCCCGAGGTCATCGACACCTGGTACGACTCCGGGGCCATGCCCTTCGCTCAGTGGGGCTACCACCCCGAGTTGGGCCGGGGGCTCGAGGTGTTCGAGGAGCGGTTCCCGGCCGATTTTATCGCCGAGGCCATCGACCAGACCCGGGGGTGGTTCTACACGCTGATGGCCGAAGGCGTGCTGCACTTCGACTCGACCTGCTACCGAAACGTCGTGTGTCTCGGCCTCTTGGTCGACGCGCAGGGACGGAAGATGTCGAAGAGCCTGGGCAACGTGATCGACCCGTGGGACGTGCTGAACCGCCAGGGGGCCGACGCGCTCCGCTGGTACCTCCTAACGAACGGGTCGCCGTGGGCGGACCGGCGGGTCGGGCTGGAGATCCTCGACGAGGTGGTGCGGCAGTTCCTGCTGACGCTGTGGAACGTGTACTCGTTCTTCGTCACGTACGCGAACGCCGCGGGCTTCGAGGTGGAGGCGCGGGCCATCCCGCCGGAGGACCGGCCGCTCCTCGACCGATGGGTCCTGTCGCAGCTCGCCCAGACCGTGTACGAGGCTCGGGATGGGCTCGACCGCTACGACGCCACCGGGGCCGGGCGGCGCATCGCTCGGTTCGTGCACGACCTATCGAACTGGTACGTGCGCCTGGCCCGCCGGCGGTTCTGGGACCCGGGCGGTGCCGGAGGCGCGGACACGGCGGCCGCCTTCCTCACGCTGCACGAGTGCCTGGTCACGGTGGCCCAGCTCCTGGCGCCGTTCACGCCGTTCGTGGCCGAGGAGATATGGGGGAACCTCGCCGCGGGGCGGAGCGGCGCCGCGGAGTCCGTGCACCTCTCCGACTACCCGATGCTCCGCGACGGCGTGATCGACCCGGGTCTCGACGAAGCCATGCGGGCGGCCCGGGACATCGTGGAGCTGGGGCGACGGATCCGGACCGAAGCCAGGGTGAAGGTCCGCCAGCCGTTGCTCGAGGCGGTGGTGCACCACGCCGGCGACCGGGCGGCCCTCGAGCCCCTCCTCCCGTTGGTGGCCCAGGAGCTCAACGTGCGAGCCGCGTTGTTCGCCGAGTCCACGGAGCAGTTCGGCCGGTGGCGGGCCAAGCCGAACTTCAAGCTCCTCGGCCCTCGGCTCGGCCCCGGGGTGAAGGGGGTGGCGGTGGTGCTGGCCCAGGACGACGGGTCAGCCGCGGCCGCCCTGGCTCGGGGGGAGGCGGTCGCCGTTTCCACGCCGTCGGGAGAGGTCCGGCTGGAGCCCGCCGATGTGGACCTGGTCCAGGAGACGCTGGAGGGCTGGGGGGTAGCGGCCGACGGCGGGCTCACCGTGGCCCTCGAGCTGGAGCTCACCGAGGAGCTCCGCCGGGAGGGTCTGGCGCGCGACCTGGTGCGGCTGGTACAGGACGCCCGGAAGGCCGCTGGGTTGGAGGTCACCGACCGGATCGCTCTCGGCGTGGAGGCAGGTGACGATATTGCCGAGGCCCTGTCGGCGTTCCGGGACTACGTGGCCGCCGAAACCCTGGCCACGGAGGTGGCCGACCGGCCCATCGCCGATGCGCCCTTCCGGCGGGAAGGGTCCATCGAGGGCTCACCCGTGACCATCACGCTTCGACCAGCATGAGTCCCCCGGCCGAGACGGCTTCGGAGAATCGCCGCGCCCCTACTCCTCGCCCCAGAACAGCTCGCGGACGGACCCCTGCCCCTCGGGCCGGGGCTGGGAGGCCATCCCCGCGGTCGACTGGGCCGGCTCGATCGGGATGACCTCCGGCTCCTCGGCGCCCTCGAGCCCTCCGGTCGCGGCTGGCTCCGCCGAGGCGGCCCGGTCCTTCGCCACCTGGACCATCCGCCGGACGGTCTCAGCGTGCTCCTGCACCAGCTGCCCGAGGCTCTGGAGGAACTCGCGCTCCCGGCTGAGAAACGGGCCGATCATCGCCCGGTGGTCCCCGGTTCCCGCCGCGGCCGGGCCAATGATGGCGGCCGCCCGCTCCTCGGCATCGCGTACGATGGCCGCCGCCTTCGCGCGAGCCCGCACCAGGATCTCCTCCGCCTCCCGAGAGACGTCGGTCGCATCGATGCCGCCGGACGGGGACGTGAAGCCGGCCATGCCGTCCTGGTCCGAGAGCCGACGGTTTTCCTCCACGTAAGCGGCGAGCTCTTCCGTGACCAGGTCCAAGAACTCGTCGACGTCCCGTTCGTTGTAGCCCCGGAACGCCAGCCGGAACTCCTTCTGCTGCACGTCGATGGGCGTGAGCCGAGGCCGCGGCCCCAGACCCGAGGTGAACGCCGCCTCCTGGTTTTCCTTCTTCTTCCTCTTCTTCTTCTTCTTCATGCCACCCCCAGGGCTAGCAGATCGCGGTCCGCAGGACGAAGAGGATAACGAACGCCAGGATGATCGAGAGGTCCAGGCCCACCCCTCCCGCGCGGATCGGCGGGATCAAGGCCCTGAGCGGCCGGAGCACCGGCTCGGTCACGGCGTCGAGGAGGCCGAGCGCGGTGTGGAGCGGACCGGAGTAGGGACGACGGAACCCGAAGAGCTCCGCCCACGACACGATGACACGGACCAACAGGATGATGGTGTAGACGAAGAGGGCGGCGCACACCACCTCGGCAAGCGCGCTCTGCCCGATCATCGCCTTCGGCGCGCCGCCCGCGTCGCGCTAGAACTGGTTGTAGAAGTCGCCTCCAGCGATCCGCTCCCGATCCTCCGCCGATACTTCGATGTTGGCCGGCGTCAGCAGGTACACCCGGTTGGCGACCATCTCGATCTTGCCGTCGAGCCCGTAGACCAACCCCGACGCGAAGTCCACCAGGCGCCTCGCGATGGTGTCGTCGGTGCTCTGGAGGTTCATGATCACGGGGACGCCATCCTTGAACCGATCGGCGATCTCGCGGGCCTCGTTGAACCGGCGCGGCTCGGACTTGTGGATCGACGACGCCGTGGCCCTGGGCGAGGGGATGGTGCGCACGATGCCCACGTCCTCCCCGGGGGCGGCAACGCCCCGGACGGCCTGGGGACGCTGAAGTCGCCGGACCGGCGCCGCACCCGACTGGGCCGCAACCTCGTCCAGCTCCTCGAACTCGTCCTCCTCGACCAGCCCGAGGTACGTGAGCGTCTTCTTCCACACGCCTGGCATGGCTCCTCCCTACGTACGCATCGGAGGCCGCTCTCCGAACAGGGCCGTCCCGATCCGGACCATGGTAGCGCCTTCCTCTACCGCGACCTCGTAGTCCATCGACATTCCCATGGAAAGTTCGACCGCATCGGGGTGCCGGATGGCCATCTCCGCCAGGAGCTCGCGGAGCTTTCGAAAATACGGCCGGGTGTCCTCCGGCTTCTCCGGCATGGGGGGCAGCGTCATGAGGCCCGCGAGCTCCAGCCCGTCCAGCTGGGCCAGCTCGTCCCCGAAGTCCTTGCACACCTCCGGGGCCACGCCGGTCCGCGAACCGGTGAAGTCCACCTCGATCAGCGCGGGGATGCGCCGGCCTCGCTCCGCCGCCCGTCGGGCCAAGCGGGCCACCGCCTTGCCCGGCGTGAGGGTCTGGACCACGTCGGCCAGCTCGGCCACGTGGCGGGCGGTGTGGCTCTGCAAGGTCCCGATGAAGTGCCACCTGGCGTCGGGTACCTCGTCGCGCTTCGACCTCAACTCCCGCACGTAGTTCTCCCCGAAGTCTTCGACCCCGCCCCGGCGAGCCCACCGGACGGCCTCCGTGGGCACCGTCTTCGTCGCGGCGACCAGGCGCACGGTTGCCGGGTCGCGCCCACTCCTGCCGCAGGCCCGAGCGATGCCGTCCCGGACCTGGGCCAGGTTCGCCATCACGGCCTCGCGGGAGTGTAGCACCATCAGTGTACAGAAGTTGACAACAGTTGATCCTCGTTAACCGGCCTCACAGGCCAGCATACCCGTACGGGCTTGGCGGTCGCGTGGGAGGCCGGGTGGAGAGGGGGCGGGGGGGTCCGTCTGGGAGGCGGGGGAAGGGCGCCTCTCGACTCCTTACCTCCCCGCCCCCACGACCATGGGCCGGAGAGGGCGGAGCTGATCCCGTCAGCTCTTCAGGAAGTCCGGGATGTCCAGGTCCTCCTCGGCATCGAACGCCACGTGCTCCGGCACCGGCTTGAAGATCTCGTCCTCCTCGTCGATCAAGATGGAGGGAACGGAGGTGGGCTCCTCCTCCTCGAGGATGGCGGGAAGCGGCGCGGGCTCCTCGAGGATCCGAGACAACCGGTCGGCACGCCTCGGCCGCTCCATCAGCTTGTCGAAGCCTGCCGCGATCACCGTGACCCGAACCTCGTCGCCCAGGGTGTCGTCGACCACCGCGCCGAAGATGATGTTGGCGTCGGGATGCGCGACCCGGGTGATGGCGTCCGCCGCCCGATTCACCTCGTGCAGCGTGAGGTCGGTGGGGCCGGCGATCGAGAGCAGCACGCCCCGCGCGCCCTCGATGGAGGACTCGAGGAGCGGCGAGGAGACGGCGGCCTTGGCGGCCTCCTCTGCCCGGTCGTCACCCGAGCCGCTGCCGATGCCCATCAAGGCGGAGCCAGCCCCGAGCATCACGGCCTTCACGTCGGCGAAGTCCAGGTTGATGAGCCCGGGCGTGGTGATGAGCGAGGTGATGCCCTCCACACCCTGATACAGGACCTGGTCCGCCATGCGGAACGCGTCGACGATCGGCGTCTGGGGCTCGGACACCTGGAGCAGCCGGTCGTTGGGGACCACGATCAGGGTGTCGACGGCCTTCTTCAGCTCCGAGATACCGATGTCCGCCTGGGTCGCTCGCTTGCGGCCCTCGAAGCCGAACGGGCGGGTGACGACGCCGATGGTGAGGGCCCCGGCGTTCCGGGCGAGCTCGGCCACGATCGGAGCCCCGCCGGTTCCCGTCCCGCCGCCTTCGCCGGCGGTGATGAAGACCATGTCGGAGCCCTTCAGGAGCTCCTCGACCTCCTCGCGGTGCTCATCGGCGGCCCTCCGGCCGACCTCCGGGTCGGACCCCGCCCCGAGACCCCTTGTGGTCTCCCTGCCGATGTCCAGCTTCACCTCGGCGTCGGACATCAACAGGGTCTGGGCGTCCGTGTTGATGGCCACGAATTCCACGCCTCGCAGCCCCGCCTCGACCATCCGGTTGACGGCGTTCACGCCTCCGCCCCCGATGCCCACTACCTTGATTACGGCGAGGTAGTTCTGAGGAGACTCCATCTCACCCCTCCGCTCCCCCGGGTGCTTCCGCCCCCGGTCTACCTGGGGAAACGCCGTTCCCGTACCTTCCCCCAACGGTGCAGGGAACTGAACCTCAACTTGAACCTTATTGTTATATCTACTTCAAGTTCAGTGGGCACGCTACTAGCAAACCCCAGGTCCGTCAAGGGACATCCCCAGGTCGTTGCTGCTAACGCTGACAAGAGCAGTGGACCCCGCCTTGTGCCCTTGCGCCGCTCGATCAGGCCAGGGTGGCCGCCGGCGCGTCGGGCGAGGAAACGTTCACAGTAGCCAGGGAGGCTCCCTCCGCTTTGGCCCACCGAAGGATCAGCCGGACGGCCTCTGCCTTGGCCTCGAGCCGGGTGGGGGACCCGTAGGAGATCCGGACGCCCCCCGCGAGCATCATGCGAAGCGTCCCGTCGGCGGTCATGACCGTACGCAGGATCCGAGGCCGGACCGTCGCGTCCAACACGGCGACGGCCCGGGCCGCTCCGCCATACACGGGGCCCGCGCCCTTCGGGCTCGAGCCGGGCGGCAGCACGATCGCGGGCAGGCGGTTGTTGGCCTCCGCCGCTCCCAGGACGGTCCCGTCACTCGCGACCAACACGGGCCTCTCGCCTTCCCGCACCATAGCCACCGGACGGCGCTCCACTACGGCGATCCGGATGGTCCACGGCAGCGCGCGCGAGACGATGGCGCGGGCGATCCACGGGTTCGCCTCCAGCCGGCGCTCGATCCCGGACCGATCGAACCACAGGACGTTCGTCGTGTCCGAGATCCCGGACAGACGCACCACGTCACCGAGTGCGAGATGCGACGTGCCCGTCAATTCCAGATGTCGCACCCGGAGCAGCGACGACCTCGACGCGACGAACAGGAGCGTCGCAAGGACTGCCGCGGCCAAGACGGCAGCGAGCAGCCTCCGTCCACGGGCCGCCCCGGCGAGCTCAGAGAGGCGCGAGGTCGAAGTTGCCAACGAGCTGCACCTCCCGCTCGAGATGGACACCGGACCGGGCCGCCACCAGGTCCTGCACCTTCCTGACGAGCTCAACAACGTCGGCGGCTCGCGCCCCTTCCGAGGCCACGATGAAGTTCGCGTGCCTCGAGGAGACCGCCGCCCCGCCGAACGAGAGTCCCTTGCCGCCCGCTTCGTCGATCAACCGCGCGGCGTGGTCGCCCGGGGGGTTCTTGAACACGCTCCCGCAGTTCGGCTCGGCGAGGGGCTGCGTGCGTCGGCGCCACTCGCGGGCCTCGTCCATCAGCCGCCGGATCGCCCCGGGATCCCCGGGGGCCAGTCCGAGCCATGCACTCACCACCACCCCGTCTCGAGGCAACGCCGTGTCTCGGTAACCGAACCCGGCTTCGTCGGCCGGCACCGCGCGGACCGCACCGGCCAGGAGCTCGAACACTTCCACCGACTCCACGACGTCCGACAGCTCGCGACCGTGCGCCCCGGCGTTCATCCGGACCGCACCGCCCACGGAGGCAGGGATGGCCACGCCGAACTCAAGTCCCGACAGTTGATGGGAGAGCGCGATGCCGGACAGGGCCGGCAGCGGCATCGCTCCGCCGGCGGTGATGCGATCGCCGCTCCGGGCGGCCCACCGGTAGCCCTTCCCCAGCCGGAGGACCAGGCCCGGGAACCCCCGGTCCGACACCAACACATTCGATCCCTTGCCGATCACCACGAAGGGGAGCCCCGTCTCGCGGACCGCCTCCGCAGCGGCCATCAGGTCTCGCTCGGACTCCGGCTCGACGTACAGCGCGGCCGGCCCACCGATCCGAAACGAGGTGAGGGGCGCCAAGGGGAACCCGGTCCGGACCCGATCGCCGGTCGCGGCCCGGAGGATGGCCTCAGCGCGACGGAGGGCCTCCGTCACGAGGCCTCTCCCAGGGTCTCCAGCACCTCGTCCGTGATCATCGGGATGTCGCCGGCCCCCATCATCAGCACCAGGTCGCCCGGGCGGACCTCGCCCACCAGGAACCGCACGATGTCCTTTCGATGGGGCAGGTACACCACGCGCTGGCCGGGCGCCGAGGCCGTGAGCGCATTCACCACGAGCTTCCCGGTCACGCCCGGGATGGGGTCCTCGTCCGCGTGGTACACATCGGTCACCACGGCCACTTCAACGCCGGACAGGCTCTCCCCGAGCTCTCGGGAGAGCGCGCGGGTGCGCGTGTATCGGTGGGGCTGGAACACCACCACGACGCGCGACCGGTCCGTGCGCGGCGCCGCCGCGAGCGTCGTCACGACCTCCGTGGGATGGTGGGCGTAGTCGTCGTAGAAAGCCGCGCCTCGAGCCGAGCCCCGGAACTCCAGCCGGCGTTTCACGCCGGTGAACGTCGTGAGCGCCTCGGCCGACCGCTCGGCCGCGACTCCCACCTCGCGCGCAGCGAGCAGTGCGGCCGTGGCGTCGAGCAGGCTGTGGAGGCCCATCACTCCCAGCCGGAGCTCGACCGCCTCGCCGTCTTCCAGCTCGACGCTCCCCGCCGCGCCCCAACCATCCGCCGGGGCCACCGCGAGTCGCACCCGGTTCTCCTGGCCCAGGCCGTAGGTGACGGCTTCCCCACTGCGACCCGATCGCTCCAGGGCCGCGCACGTACCGGGGTCGTCGCCGCACGCCACCAGATGCGCCGCCTGGCCCATGAATCGGGCGAACGCCGCCTCGATCTCCGGCCGCCCCCTCGAATAGAACGCGTGGTGGTCGGCCTCGACGTTCGTGATCACCGCGACCTCCGGGTGGAACAACAGGAATGAGCCGTCGCTCTCGTCGACCTCCACCACGAACAGCTCGCCTTCGCCGTGCTTCGCGCCGGACCCGATCTCGTTCAGGTCTCCGCCTACCACGAAGCTCGGGTCGAGGCCGGCCCGTTCCAGGATCACCGAGAGCATCGAGGTCGTCGTGGTCTTCCCGTGTGTTCCGGCGACGGCCAGGGTCCGGCGTCCCGTCGTCAGCGCCGCCAGGACCTGGGCCCTGGCCATCACGGCCAGGCGCCGGTGACGGGCCTCGCGGAGCTCCAGGTTCCGCTCCTGCACCGCGGAGGAGACCACCACCATGTCAGGGTCCTCGACCTGCTCCGCCCGGTGGCCGACCGAGACCGTGGCCCCCAGGGCACGGAGCTCGTCCAGCCCCCGATCCTTCAGATCCGAACCCATCACTCGAACCCCCCGCGCGATCAGCATGCGGGCCAGGGAGCGCATGCCATAGCCGCCGATCCCGATCAGGTGCGCCGTCCGGACGCCCGAAAGGTCCGGCACCTCCAGGGTGGGGATGCTTCCCTTCGGCGGCTCGTAGGCGTCGGTCACGGCTCCCCCGCATCCTCGACCACCGTGGCCAGGGCCCGCGCAGCATCCGGCCGCCCCCACGCCGCCGCCCGTTCCGCCATCGCGCGCAGCCGGTCAAGATCGCTCGCCAGTTCGTCGATGCGCGCTGCGAGAACCGGCCCGCTCAGGGCGTCGTCCATCACCACTGTCGCCGCCCCTGCTCGCTGGAGGACCCGCGCGTTCGCCTCCTGGTGCCGCGCCGTCGCGTACGGGTACGGAACGAGGAGCGAAGGAAGGCCGCACACCGTCACCTCGGCCACGGTGGTGGCACCGGCTCGGGCCACGACCAGATCCGCCACCGCGTACGCCAGTTCCATCCGGTCGAGGAACGGCAGAGCCCGGACCAGGAGGTCGCTACCCGCGGGCAGGCGCCGGCGGACGTGGTCGATGTGGGCGGGCCCGGTCAGCACCACCACCTGGAGGTCGCTCCGGCCCCGGAGGATGCCGAAGGCGTCGGCCGCGGCCCGGTTCACGTGCAGCGCTCCCTGGCTCCCCCCGAACACCACGACCGTGGTCCTGCCTTCTTCCAGCTCGAGCTCGGCCCATGCCTCCTTGGCCAAAGCTTCCCGATCGGCCTGCACCGCAACGATCTCGTCACGTACGGGGTTCCCGGTCACGACGGTTCGGGACCGTTTCGGCAGCAACTTCGCCGCTTCCCCGAACGAGAGGGCGACGGTCCTCGCCACCCGGGCCAGCGTCCGGTTGGCCAGGCCGGGCACGGCGTTCTGCTCGTGGAGGACCAGGCGCCGTCGCGACCGGATCGCGGCGAGCGATGCCGGCACGCTCACGTACCCGCCCATCCCAAGCACCACGTCCGCCCAGTCCACCAAGGGCCGGCACTGCCCCACGGAACGCAGCGCAGCCCAGGGGGCGGCCGCGGCGCGAAGGGAGACTTTGCGGACGAACGGGCGGGCCTCGACCGGCGTGAACCGGAACCCCGCGGCAGGCACGAGGCGGGCCTCCTGTCCCTGCTCCGTCCCGGCGAAGCGGACCTCGGCCCCGCCTTCGGCAAGCCGGCGGGCCACCGCGAGGGCGGGGAACACGTGCCCTGCCGTTCCGCCCCCCGCGATCAGGACCTTCACGCCGCCCTCCTCGCCGTCCGCGCCTTCACCTTCCGTTTGGCCCGACGCATCGGCGCACGCCCCACGTTGATCAGGATGCCCACGGCCGCAAGGGACACCACCAGCGACGAACCGCCGTACGACAGCATCGGCAAGGGGACGCCGGTGATCGGGAGGAGCCCGGTGACGGCGCCCAGGTTCACCACGATCTGGAGCCCGAACCACGATACGATGCCGGAGGCGAGCAGCCTGCCGAACACGTCGGGCGCCCCCGCAGCCACTCGGATCCCCGCGTAGATCAGCACCCCAAACGCGAACAGCACCACGATCTCGCCGACCAGGCCCACCTCCTCGCCGAGGATCGAGAAGATGAAGTCGGTATGCGCGTTCGGCACGTACATCCATTTCTGCCTGCTGGCGCCGAGCCCCACACCGAACCATCCGCCGGAGCCCAGCGCGATCAGCGACTGGAACAGCTGGTATCCGGCGTTCTGGGGATCGGTCTCCG
>JBOGVI010000027.1:0-2103 GCA_050692695.1 Actinomycetota bacterium | reverse complement strand
CGGGTCTCTTTCGGCTCTCCGTGTTCGGACCGAGCGGTGATTATGCTCGATCCGCCCCGATTCGCGACTGGCTCAGGAACGGCATGACGCCGTATGACTTTCGCTGCAACCCTGCCGGAGTGATCGCGTTCGTGAATCGAACGCCGGAGATTGCGAGACCTCCATCAAGCGAGGGTCCCCTCAGCGCCGAAGTGGAAGTCGTGGTGGTCGGACCGACGGGCTCTGTAACCAACCTCGGCAGGTTCCCGGCTTCGGAGATGTACTTCAAGACCCCAGCTGCCGGCCCGAGGCATCTCGGAAAGCGAACCACGGTTGGAGTCGGGTCCAAATCCGTCTGGATCGGAACCGGCGACAGGTACGAGGTGCTCCAGTTGTCGCACCAGGGCGAGCGGATGTCAGGAGTCAAGGAACCAACACAGGTGACTCGAGCGGTGACCGACCGCCAAGTCCAGCAATACGTCGACGCGTACTTCGACCGCCGACCACCCAGAGCGAACACACCCCAAGCCCGCCAGTTCTTTCGCGAGTTGGAATGGCCTAGGACTTATCCCGCCTTTGCGCGGGTTCTCGTGGATTGGGCGGACAATCTCTGGATCGAGGAATACCCCATCCCAGGTACACCGACAACCCAGTGGGCGATCTACAGCCCGGCGGGGGTCAAGATCGCCGGAATCGCGCTCCCGAGTGATCTGCGGTTGTTTGAGGCGGGTAGCGACTACGTTCTCGGAGCGTGGCGAGACGAGTTCGGCGTGGACTATGTCCGGCTATACACGCTGCTGAAATAACCGAGCAGGTTCCAAGCACGTATGCCCCGGCCGTACCGCGCCTCCCTGATCCCGGGACGAGACGCCTTCATGGGATGGGTCGTCGCCGTTTCGGCGGCGCTCGCTGAGCCACAGCCCGGTTCCTTCCTTCAGGCACCATCGCTGGAGCCCAGGGGCTCCTGGCGTTCCGAACGAGCCGTCCTCGGCGACACCACAGTGGTTCGGACGCTCGCCGGAAGCGTCTGGGGCCGACCCGTCCGTCTGGTCGAGGAGATGCGCATCGGCCGCCTGGACGGACCGCCGGAATACTCTCTTGGGCTGATCTCCTGCGTCACCCCGCTGCGCGACGGCGGCGTGGTGCTGTTCGACGGCTCGGTCCCGGCTCTTCGAGTCTACGACGGTGCAGGGCGGCTGCGGCGAACACTGGGCCGCCAGGGCTCGGGACCAGGCGAATATCGGGACACCTGCCTCGGCGTGCTGGTGGACCCGGACGGCTCGATCTGGATGTACGACCCCCGCAACGCCCGGCTCAACCGGTATGACGGCACCGGTGCCCCGCTGCCCACGGTTCGCACTCCGGCGCCGGTCTTCTCGAGGGATGATCTGATCAGGGATCCGCGCGGAAGGATCTTCGTCAAGATCGCGGCGAGCCGGAGCGGTCGGAGCCGGCGAGCGCGGCTGGCGTACGTGCAGGTCTTCCCGGAAGGCATAACCCGGGACACGCTCCATCTTCCGGAAATCGCGGGCGACCACGGCGACAACGAGAAGTGGGGGCCGACGAAAGTCTACGCCTGGAGTCCCACCGGCTACTTCGTGGCGGGCTTCGGCGATCGGTATACCGTCTCGTCGTTCCGCGGCCCTCGCGACGTGCTTCGCATCGAACGGGTGGTCCCCCGCATTCCGGTGGGCCGAGAGGAGCGCGTTCACTGGGAACGGGTGCTCGGCGAGGCCTACCGTCGCGACCCGCACCACGATCCTCCTTCCGTGGCGAATCCGAAGGCCGTGTTTTCGGCGGTCACCGTGGACGCGGATTCACGGATCTGGGTCCGCCTGCGTATGCCCTCGCGGCGGTCCCGCGTTGCCGAGGCACCCGTTCCCGGCCTCCCTCCGCGGGCGGGACCGACCTGGCTCGAGGATCGGGTCTACGACGTCTTCCAGCCGGATGGCTATTACCTCGGCCAGGTCGCGCTTCGCCCGCGGTCCTGGCTCGCGGCTGCCTCGGGAGACAAGCTGTGGGTGGTCCAGCTCGGCGAGCTCGACGAGGCATACCTTATCCGCTATCGCCTGGTTCGCCCCTAGCGACACTCCGGGAGCTTCAACGAGCCTTCGCCAGGCAGAG
>JBOGVI010000026.1:0-8940 GCA_050692695.1 Actinomycetota bacterium | reverse complement strand
GGGGGGGTCCATCGCGCCCTTCCTGGAGTAACCCTTCGCCGCGGCCGTGGCGGCGCTGCTGGCCGACCCGTCGGGCGGCCAGGCGGATGGGGGCGAGGGGCCGAAGGCACGTGCGGTCCCACCGGTCGTACGAGCGGCTGGCCGGGTCGGTGGAGGCCCGCTACCTGGCCCTGGAGCGGCCCGGGCGGACCGGGAGTCCCCCCGGTGCGGGGTTGACCGGGAGGGGCGGCGGGAGTACCCTTCGGCCGCTGGACCGGGAATCCTCCGGCCCCAGTTGACTGTGCGTGGATTCCTGCGTACACTACACGTTTGCCGTGCCGCCTTCCGCGTGCCCAAGTCCCAGGCGTGTCATTCCACCTAGGGGGGAGAGTCTTTGCCTGACGCCCTTGTTCCTGTCCGCGAACGCCTCACCTTCGCCAAGCTCGAAGAGGTCCTTCCCCTCCCGGACCTCGTCGCCATCCAGCGGGAGTCCTTCCAGTGGCTCCTGGACGAGGGCATAAGGGAGGTCCTGGAGGAAGTCACCCCCATCAGGGACTTCACCGAGCAGTTCGAGCTCTACTTCAAGAAGCACCACTTCAATGACTCCAAGCACTCCGAGGAGGAGTGCAAGGACAAGGACATCACCTACGCCAAGCCCCTGTTCGTCCAGGCGGAGTTCATCAACACGTCCACGGGCGAGATCAAGGAGCAGGAGGTCTTCATGGGGGACTTCCCCGTGATGACCGAGCGAGGGACCTTCATCATCAACGGAACCGAGCGGGTGGTGGTCTCCCAGCTGGTCCGGTCCCCGGGGGTCTACTTCAGCCGTGAGCTGGACAAGACCTCGGACAAGGACGTCTATGTCGCCAAGATCATCCCCTCCCGAGGAGCCTGGCTGGAGTTCGACGTCGACAAAAAGGACACGGTCGGGGTCCGGATCGACCGCAAGCGGCGCCAGAGCGTCACGGTCCTGCTGAAGGCCCTGGGATGGTCCGGGGAGGAGATCCTTGAGCTGTTCGACCAGGCCGAGTCCATCAAGCTCACCCTGGAGAAGGACCACTTCACCACCCCCGAGGAGGCCCTGGAGGACATCTACCGCAAGCTCCGGCCGGGCGAGCCGCCCACGGCGGAGTCGGCCCGGACGCTCTTGGAGAACCTGTTCTTCAACCCCAAGCGCTACGACCTGGCCCGGGTGGGCCGGCACAAGGTCGACAAGAAGCTCGAGGCGGCCGAGGGCGTCCTCCATAAGCAGCTGAGGAGCCGGGCCAGGCAGCTTGCGGAGCTCGAGGGCCCCGACAAGAAGGCCTGGGCCCAGCCTCGGTTCCGCGTATGGGCCGACCTGCAAAAGGACGAGCACGGCGAGGGAGCCCCGAAATACAAGGGCATCCTGACGTACGAGGACATCTTGAAGTCCGTCCGGTACCTGGTGAAGCTCCACGCCCGGGAGGAGGGGTACGAGGCCGACGACATCGACCACTTCGGGAACCGGCGCCTGCGCTCGGTGGGCGAGCTGATCCAGAACCAGATCCGGATCGGCCTGTCGCGCATGGAGCGGGTGGTGCGGGAGCGCATGACCACCCAGGACGTCGAGGCCATCACCCCCCAGACGCTGATCAACATCCGCCCGGTGGTCGCCTCCATCAAGGAGTTCTTCGGGACCAGCCAGCTCTCGCAGTTCATGGACCAGACCAACCCGCTGGCCGGGCTGACCCACAAGCGGCGCCTCTCGGCCCTCGGCCCCGGGGGCCTGTCCCGGGAGCGGGCCGGGTTCGAGGTCCGCGACGTGCACCCTTCGCACTATGGCCGGATGTGCCCGATCGAGACGCCCGAGGGCCCGAACATCGGCCTGATGGGCTCGCTGTCCACGTACGGCCGGATCAACCAGTTCGGGTTCATCGAGACCCCCTACCGGCGGGTGGAGAACGGCAAGGTCACGAGCAAGATCGACTACCTGTCCGCCGACGAGGAGGACCGACACGTCATCGCCCAAGCCAACACGCCGTACGACCTGAAGACCGGGCGGATCGGCGACGACTCCGTGCTGGTCCGGCGGTGGGGCAGCGAGGTGGACTCGGTTCCTCCCACCGAGATCGACTACATGGACGTCTCCCCGAAGCAGATCATCTCGGTGGCGGCGGCCCTGATCCCGTTCCTGGAGCACGACGACGCCAACCGGGCCCTGATGGGCGCGAACATGCAGCGCCAGGCGGTCCCCCTGCTGAAGTCCGAGGCCCCGTTGATCGGCACGGGCGTGGAGTTCCGGGCCGCGGTGGACGCCGGCGACGTGATCCTGGCCGAGGAGTCGGGGATCGTGGAGGACGTGTCGGCGGACGACATCGTGGTACGGGAACGGACCGGGGGGGTTCGGACCTACGGTCTCCAGAAGTACCGCCGGTCCAACCAGGGCACGTGCATGAACCAGAAGCCGCTTGTGGGGGCCGGCGACAAGGTGGTCAAGGGTCAGGTGATCGCGGACGGGCCCTCCACGGAGTCGGGCGAGCTGGCCTTGGGCCGGAACCTGGTCGTGGCCTACATGCCCTGGGAGGGCCACAACTACGAGGATGCCATCATCATCTCGGAGCGGCTGGTGAAGGAGGACGTGCTGACCTCGATCCACATCGAGGAGCACGAGGTCGACGCTCGCGACACCAAGCTCGGAGCCGAGGAGATCACCCGGGACATCCCGAACGTCTCCGAAGAGATCCTGAAGGACCTCGACGAGCGGGGCATCGTGCGGATCGGGGCCGAGGTCAACCCGGGCGACTACCTGGTGGGTAAGGTCACCCCGAAGGGCGAGACCGAGCTCACCCCGGAGGAGCGGCTGCTTCGGGCAATCTTCGGGGAGAAGGCCCGGGAGGTCCGGGACACGTCGCTCAAGGTCCCCCATGGTGAGTCCGGAAAGGTCATCGGGGTCCGGGTGTTCGCCCGGGAGGAGGGAGACGAGCTCCCGCCCGGGGTGAACCAGCTGGTTCGGGTGTACGTGGCCCAGAAGCGGAAGATCTCCGACGGCGACAAGCTGGCCGGCCGCCACGGCAACAAGGGCGTCATCTCGACCATCCTGTCCGAGGAGGACATGCCGTTCCTGGCCGACGGCACGCCGGTGGACATCATCTTGAACCCCCTGGGGGTGCCCTCCCGGATGAACCTGGGACAGATCCTGGAGGCCCACCTGGGTTGGGCGTCCCTGATGGGTTTCACCAAGGACGGCCAGGACCTGAAGGGCCCGGTACACGTGTCCTCGCCGGTGTTCGACGGGGCCAGGGAGTGGGAGATCCTGGAGGCCTTGGGCCAGGCCCACTCGAACTCGGACGGGCATCGGCTCGTGAACGAGGTGGGCAAGGCCGTCCTGTACGACGGCCGGATCGGTGAGCCCTACGAGGAGCCGGTCACGGTCGGGGTTGCTTACATCATGAAGCTGCTCCACCTGGTAGACGACAAGATCCACGCCAGGTCCACCGGTCCCTACTCCATGATCACGCAGCAGCCGCTGGGCGGGAAGGCCCAGTTCGGCGGGCAGCGGTTCGGGGAGATGGAGGTGTGGGCACTGGAGGCCTACGGCGCGGCCTTTGCCCTCCAGGAGCTCCTCACGATCAAGTCCGACGATGTCCTCGGCCGGGTGAAGGTGTATGAGGCCATCGTCAAGGGCGAGAACATCCCCGAGCCGGGGATCCCCGAGTCGTTCAAGGTCCTGATCAAGGAGATGCAGTCCCTCTGCCTGAACGTCGAGGTCCGCTCGGCCGAGGGCGAGGAGATCGAACTCAAGGAGACCGACGAGGACGTGTTCCGGGCCGCGGAAGAGCTCGGGATCGACCTTTCCCGTCGGGAACCCGCCGGCGCTGACTACGATTAGGAGGCGTTCCGCTTGCTGGATGTGAACTTCTTCGACGAGATCCGGATCGGTCTGGCCACTGCGGACCAGATCCGAGCCTGGTCGAACGGCGAGGTCAAGAAGCCCGAGACCATCAACTACCGAACCCTGAAGCCGGAGAAGGACGGCCTATTCTGCGAGCGCATCTTCGGCCCCACCCGGGACTGGGAGTGCCACTGCGGCAAGTACAAGCGCGTCCGGTTCAAGGGCATCATCTGCGAGCGCTGCGGCGTTGAGATCACGCGGTCCAAGGTCCGCCGGGACCGGATGGGGCATATCGAGCTGGCCGCCCCGGTCACGCACATCTGGTACTTCAAGGGCGTCCCCAGCCGTCTCGGGTACCTCCTGGACATCCCGCCGAAGGATCTCGAGCGGATCATCTACTTCGCGGCCTACGTGATCACGAGGATCGACACCGACCGGCGCCACAAGGAGCTCCCCGAGATCGAGAACCTGGTCGAGGAGGAGAAGCGGGAGCTCGAGGCGGAGCGCGACGAGGAGATCAAGAGGCGGCTGGCCGAGCTGGAGGACCGCCTCCGCGAGCTCGAGACCGAGGGAGCCAGGGGCGCTCAGCTCTCTGCGGCCCGCCGGGAGGCCCAGCGGGACGTGGACCGCATCACCGAGGCCACCAAGCGGGACACCGACCACCTCGACGAGGTGCTGGCGGCCTTCAAGACGCTTCAGGTGAAGCAGCTCGTGGCCGACGACGCGGTGTACCGGTCGCTCCGGGAGCGGTTCGGAGACTACTTCGAGGGCGGGATGGGCGCCGAGGCCATCAAGCGCCTGCTGATGGACCTCCGATTGGACCAGGAGGCCGAGTTCCTCCGGGAGCAGATCGCCACGGCCAAGGGGACCCGCCGCCTGAAGGCCATCAAGCGCCTGAAGGTGGTGTCGAACTTCCTGGAGGGCCGGAACTCGCCGATGGGCATGGTGCTCGACGCCGTCCCCGTCATCCCGCCGGACCTCCGCCCCATGGTGCAGCTGGACGGTGGACGGTTCGCGACGTCGGATCTGAACGACCTGTACCGGCGGGTCATCAACCGGAACAACCGGCTGAAGCGGCTCCTCGACCTCCAGGCTCCCGAGATCATCGTGAACAACGAGAAGCGCATGCTCCAGGAGGCCGTGGACGCCCTGTTCGACAACGGCCGGCGGGGCCGGCCGGTGACCGGGCCCGGCAACCGGCCCCTGAAGTCCCTGTCGGACATGCTGAAGGGCAAGCAGGGGCGGTTCCGCCAGAACCTGCTGGGCAAGCGGGTGGACTACTCGGGACGGTCGGTGATCGTGGTCGGCCCTCAGCTCCGCCTTCACCAGTGCGGCCTGCCCAAGCAGATGGCCCTGGAGCTGTTCAAGCCGTTCGTGATGAAGCGGCTGGTGGACCAGGGCCTGGCCCAGAACATCAAGAGCGCGAAGCGGATGGTTGAGCGGGCCCGCCCCCAGGTGTGGGATGTGCTCGAGGAGGTCATCAAGGAGCACCCGGTCCTGCTGAACCGGGCCCCCACCCTCCACCGTCTGGGCATCCAAGCCTTCGAGCCGGTCCTGGTGGAGGGCAAGGCCATCCAGATCCACCCCCTGGTCTGCACCGCGTTCAACGCCGACTTCGACGGGGACCAGATGGCCGTGCATGTGCCGCTCTCCGCGGAGGCCCAGGCCGAGGCCCGGATCCTCATGCTGTCCACCAACAACATCCTGTCACCGGCCCACGGCCGCCCGGTCGCGGTGCCGACCCAGGACATGGTCCTTGGCATCTACTACCTGACCCTGGAGCCCATCCCGCCGGAGAAGGACGAGGACGTCCCGAGGTTCTCGTCGGCGAACGAGGCCCTGATGGCTCTGGACCACAGGCTGATCAAGCTCCACGACGCCATCAAGGTCCGGCTGCCCGGCAAGGCCCTGCCGCCCGATCTGCTTCCGGAGACGGTTGACGTCACCGCTGACGGGGGTTCGCCTGTGCCCGTGATCCCGACGTCGGTGGGCCAGCTCATCTTCAACCAGGCCTTCCCGGACGACTTCGAGTACGTGAACCGGGCCCTGATGAAGGGCGAGGTCGGCAAGGTGGTCGACACCTGTGTGCACCGGTACGACCGGGCCACGGTGGAGCAGATCCTGGACAACCTGAAGAACGTGGGGTTCCACTACGCGACCCGGGCCGGCGTCACGCTCGGCGTCGAGGACGTCACCACCCCTCCTGACAAGGCGAAGATCCTCGACATGTTCGAGGGGAAGGCCCAGAAGATCGAGAGCCAGTACCGCAAGGGCATCATCACCGACGACGAGCGCCGGCAGGAGCTGATCGAGATCTGGACCCAGGCCACCGACGACGTGAAGGAGGCCATGGAGTCCCGGTTCGCCCGGACCAACCCGATCTACATGATGGCGAACTCGGGGGCTCGCGGGAACATCATGCAGATCCGCCAGATCGCCGGGATGCGCGGCCTGGTGGCCAACCCGAAGGGAGAGATCATCCCCCGACCCATCAAGTCGAACTTCCGGGAGGGCCTGTCGGTGCTGGAGTACTTCATCTCCACCCACGGTGCCCGGAAGGGGCTGGCCGACACGGCGCTTCGGACCGCGGACTCCGGGTACCTCACCCGGCGCCTGGTGGACGTGGCCCAGGAGCTCATCGTCCGGGAGGACGACTGCGGCACCGACCGGAGCGTCCCGGTGTGGGTGACCGTTGAGACGCCCCACGGGACCAGGGAGCGCAACGCTCACCTGGACACCTCGCTGTTCGGCCGGGTCCTGGCCGAGGACGTGAGGGTGGAGCGGAAGAAGGTCGCTTCCAAGGGCGAGGCCCTCGATGACACGACGGTCGAGAAGCTCGTCGAGGCGGGCGTGGACACCGTGCACGTCCGTTCGGCCACGGCCTGCGAGGCCGACTACGGCGTGTGCCGCCTGTGCTACGGCTGGAGCCTGGCCACCGGGCGGCTGGTGGACATCGGCGAGTCGGTGGGCATCGTGGCCGCGCAGTCGATCGGCGAGCCGGGCACGCAGCTCACTATGCGGACGTTCCACACGGGCGGCGTGGCCGGTGAGGACATCACGCACGGACTCCCCCGGGTGGTCGAGCTGTTCGAGGCCCGGCGGCCCAAGGGCGAGGCCCTCATCACGGAGCTCCCCGGGGTCGCGACCATCGAGGACGACGAGGAGAAGAAGGAGCGGCGGGTCACCGTCACCTCCGACGACGGCGAGCAGGTCCAGTACAAGGTGTCGTTCCGGGCCCGCCTGACCGTGGCGGACGGGGACCGGGTGGAGGTCGGGCAGCAGCTCACCGAGGGCTCCGTGAACCCTCATGAGAAGCTGCGGATCGAGGGCGTCCAGGCCCTCCAGCACCACCTGGTGGAAGAGGTCCAGCAGGTGTACCGGAGCCAGGGCGTCACGATCCACGACAAGCACATCGAGCTGATCATCCGGCAGATGCTGCGCAAGGTGCAGATCATCGAGCCCGGCGACACCGAGTTCTTGCCCGGCGACCTGGTGGACCGGCGGCGGTTCGAGAACGCGAACCGGGAGACCGTGGAGAACGGCAGCGAGCCGGCCACGGCCCGGCCGCAGCTCCTCGGGATCACGAAGGCGTCGCTGGCCACCGATTCGTGGCTGTCCGCGGCGTCGTTCCAGGAGACCACGCGGGTCCTGACCGAGGCTGCCATCGGGGCCAAGTCCGATCAGCTGCTCGGGCTGAAGGAGAACGTGATCATCGGCAAGCTCATCCCGGCCGGCACCGGCATGAGCCGCTACCGGAACGTTGCGGTGCGCATCAAGCCGGAGGCTATCCCCGAGTACTGGCTGGCCCGGCAGCGAGAGCTCGCCCAGCAGGTGGAGGGAGAGCCGGTCCTGTCCGGCCTCACCCGCGAGGAGGCCGAACAGATGCTGGGCGGCTCCTTCGCACCGGAGGAGTAGCCGGAGCTAGTCCCACCACCAAGGAGAAGGGGGCGGAGCGAGGGCAGCCTCGCACGCCCCCAGGGCTTCCACGAGCGACGAGCGGGTCGCTGCGGGGAGACTCCCGAGTGCGCCCTCCGTGCCTTCGAGAGCCTTTCGGCAGGTGGCCAGGCGTCTGCGGCCGGTCGAGGTCAGCCTGATGCCTCTGATTCCTCCGTCTTTCGGGAGCACGTCGACCAGGTCCCCCTTGACGAGCTGCGCCACCAGACGGTGGACGGATTGCCGCCTGATCTTCAGGCACCGGGCGAGCTCGCCGGCGTGCAGCTTCGGCTCTGCTTCGAGGATCTCCAGGACCTCGTATTGCGGATAGGAGAGCGACAGGCCGGAGAGCCTCCCGTTGAGCTCGGCACGGAGGAGCCGGTGGAAGCGCCGTGCCGCGGAGATGACGTCCCGAGCGTTCGGTGCGTCGGGTACGGATTGTGCGATCTGGACGTGGCCGTGGAATGGTTCGGGTTGCACGGGGGATGTCGTAGCGCATGCCACTGACATCGGCAGATGGGCTCCTCCGGCCCGGTGGATCCGCCGATGACACATCCGGTACCTGTCAGCACGCTAACGAGTTCCTCCTGCGCATTTGTTGTCAGCACGCTGACGAGTCCCGCGTGGCGTTGTCACGCATCTCGCGGGAGACGCACTCGAGAGCCGCTTCTTATCCGCTTGCGGGGCCCGCGACGATCTCCAGCAGCTCGGCGTGCACCGCCGGGGACCCGGCCAGGATATCTCCGGACAGATAGTCCGGTCCTCCCTCCCAATCGGTCACCACCCCGCCGGCCTCCTCGATGAGCAGGCCCCCGGCCGCGACGTCCCAGGGGGACAGGCCGAGCTCGAAGAACCCCTCGAACACCCCCGCCGCTACCCAGGCCAGGTCCAGGGCGGCGGCCCCGGGCCGACGGACATCTTCGAACCGCTGCCCTGGAGGAAGCCCGGGCGGCCCAGGCCGATGAGTTCCCCTACGGAACGGCGACGAAGTCGTCCAGGAACGACCGCGCCGTCTCCGTATCGTTCCTGAACGCCCACGAGATCGCGTTGCACCGCCCGGTCTCGCCGTCGGCCACACCGACCGCGACGTTGGAGTTCCCCAGGAAGTAGGGGGAGCCGCCGTCCCCACACGCACCGCCCTGACCGGTCGCGCTCGTGTTGTTGAGGAGCGTGAT